>CAKSGI010000569.1 GCA_934454005.1 uncultured Eubacteriales bacterium
ATAAGGCAGTGACCGTAGTTTGGGGAATAATATGGGGATTCGTGTTTTTTAAGGAACCAATTACATTAGGCAAAGTTATTGGTGCTATTCTAGTGATAGTGGGGATAGTTATGTATGCTTTGGCAGACAAGGAGGCGGAACATGAATAAAACTGTATTATTGTATTCCTGCATTCTGTTATTAGGAGTATTTATAAGTGCCATATCACAGGTAATGTTGAAAAAAGCTGCAATGAAGAAATATGATTCAGTAATTAAAGAATACATGAATCCGTTGGTAATATTTGCATATGTATTGTTTGTTGGGACAACGTTATTATCTATACTGGCATATAGAGGAATATCATTGTCCATGGGACCCGTACTGGAAGCAACCAGTTATATATATGTAACAATATTTGGAGTGACAATATTTAAGGAAAAAATGAATGCTAGGAAAGTAATTGCATTGGGAACTATTATAACAGGAATAGTTGTATACGCAATGTTAGGATAAAGAGGTATAAAAAGATATGAAACGTATGGCCGTAATTTCAGCTGGATTTGTTCCGGTTCCGGCAGTAGATGGTGGAGCCGGGGAAGTTCTAACAACTGAAATAATAAATGGAAATGAAATTGCAGAAGATTATTTTATGGATATATATACCATTGAATCACCAAAGCTAGATTCAATAAAGTACAAAAATGCAGAAATAATACAAATACATATAACCAAATGGAATTGGCTTTTTTGTAAGTTTAGAAATATGTTTCTAAAGGCTTTGAAAAGAAAATATAGATTTATACCATACAATAGAGCGTTGCTTAAAATCTTTAGAGATAATTATGACAAAATATTAATAGAAAATAACATGCAGGTTTTTGAAGACATATATAATCATGCTGGAAATGGTAAAAATCACATGATTTATCATATGCATAATGATATAGACGGAACAACAAAACCGGAATATCTGTGTGAGTTTATTGCAGATAAAGCGGAGACAATTTTGCCTGTAAGTGAATATATTAAGAATCATTTCAATAGTGTTGCTCCAAATGAAAAGATGGATGTGTTATACAACTGCATTGACATTCAGACATTTGATGTAAACAAAAAATATAATACAAATGAACTTAAGGAAAAGTATGGAGTGGCAGATGATGATTTTGTTTATCTATATACAGGAAGAATATGTCCTGAAAAAGGTATATTAGAGTTGGTAAAGGCATTTAAAAATGTTGCAAAAGAAAATGAAAAGGCAAAATTATTAATTGTGGGAAGCCGTTGGTACAACCTGATTGCCAAGGATGAATATTTTGAACAATTGATACAGGAATCTAAAGGCTTTGAAGATAAAATTATATTTACAGGGTATGTTTTCCCAAAAGACATGCCGTCAATATACACATTAGGAGATGTGCTTGTCATTCCATCCATGTGGGAAGAACCATTTGGCGTCGTGGCTCTCGAGGGCATGGCAATGAAAATTCCTATTATTTCAACAGATTCAGGAGGTCTGGTTGAAGTGTTAGATAAAGATTGTGCAATTATAATCAATAGAGAGTCAGACGTTGTTTCAGACTTAAGTGTTGCGATGAAAAAAATGCAATCAGTTGAGTTGAGAACGGTGATGCAAGATAGTGCATATAATAAACTTTTAAATACAAAGGAATTTCTAAAAAGTAATTACTACAAAGAATTTTTTAAGAAAGTGAATAAATGATGAAAAAAATATTGTTTTATATTGACACTTTGGGAAAAGGCGGATTGGATAAAGTTGTATTAGATGTGGCAAATAATATTGATT
>CAKSGI010000570.1 GCA_934454005.1 uncultured Eubacteriales bacterium
ACCCAGCCCTTAGCTGTTGCAAAATGTTCTGCAGCAACATTCTCATTTAAGGTTGGGTCTTTTCCACCTTGATTAAAATGAAATAACGCAGCTCCTTCATTATTATTTAGCATAATACGAACATTTTTCCCTACATATCTATTCCATATAGAATTCATATCATAAAAAAATGTAAGATCACCAACTATTAAATAATTCAACTTTTCTGGACTTGCAGCTGCCTGACCGATAAAAGTTGAAACACATCCATCTATACCATTTACACCTCTGTTACAATATACTTGAATGCTATTATCTAAATCAAAAAACTGCGTAATTCTAATTGTGGTGCTATTAGCAATATTAAAATTACTATTTGGTTGCATCCTTTTCATTACTTTTTGAACGGTATATAAATTTGAATACTCAAACTCTGGAATAATAACTTTATCTGTAATTTCTTTCCATTCATCATAATAAGTTGTTTTAACATTCTTATTTCGACAACTGTTCATTAATTTTAAGAACTGAATTGTATTTCCCTGAAAAACAGTAGTCAATTTTTTAAAAGGGTCTGCAATTTTTCCATCTTCATTAACAATCCATAATTCAGTACCCTCATGTTCATTTTTAAGTCTGAATTTATAATCCATACAAGGGTTTCCGGCCATATATATTATAATATCTGGAAACAATTGTTCTATATTTCTATCCATAGCTCGTGCAGCCTTAGTTACTTCTAAAGTTCCAGAGCAATGTAAATTTGAAAGCTTGTCCGTAGCAAAAATACAATTATATTTCTTACTAATACTTTCAATCAGTTCTACTTCTTCCGAAGAAACATGATCATCTTGTCCACAAATAATAAATATTTTCTTGTCATATATTTTATTGAATAGTTCACAAACTGTATCATTATCTTCATCTGTTAAATCTATTCTATTTATTTTTTTGAAATATGGTAAATCAGTACTTGTAAATGTTCCATCAATTGCTAACATTCCATCTTCAATTGGAACATCAATATGTACAGGTCCCTTTCCATTATGATTTAATTCCAATAAAGTTTCATTAAGAATCCTTTGACAATACCAAGAATCCTTTTCATCTTTTACAAATGGTAACATGCAACTATGCTTTGTTACTTTATCAAATATACTCATATTATCTATCATTTGATCTTCATATTGTCCAAAATAATAAGGATTTTTATCCCCAGTAATGACTACTATTGGAAGCCCTCGTCTAAATGCTTCCGTTATCCCGCTTAAATAATTAGATGCTGCTGTTCCAGCGGTACAACATATCGCAATCGGTTCCATCAATTCCTGACATAAACCAGTAGCAAAAAATGCAGCACTTCTTTCATCTACAACATTATAAGTTGTAAAAAAATTATCCTCTTCTAATGACCTTACAATAGAATTATGACTATTTCCTGGTGAAACAACAACTTTATTAATTTTGTATGCTTTCAAAGCAGAAATTAAATGTTGAACATTTTTTAAATTTGTATACATACTTATAACCTCTTTCTAAATATATTTGTAATTTTACAAAGTTTATTTTGTGTTAACCGATCCACCATCTCCAATGAACCTTCAAATTCTTGTCCATGTCCAAGGAAAATCAAAAATACAATATTAGGAATAGTAAAACTAACAATCGAGCGTAATACGATTGTAATAATTCCAGTTTCTGTAAGTCTTATACAAATCACATAAGATATAGCTGCTGCTAGGCATACAATAATAATATATTTTATAAACTTTTTAATAAAATCTTTTGCTGACATTTTAAAAATTACTGT
>CAKSGI010000571.1 GCA_934454005.1 uncultured Eubacteriales bacterium
CTTCTATTCTTCTGTCCCCTTCACAAGTGCCATCTTCTACCAGAATTTCAGGAGTTCCATCATTTTCAAAATCATATACATAATATCTGCAGTAATTATCATCAACATCTACACCATTTCTTGTGTTTTCACATTCTTTCAGGAACTCTTCGTACAATTCCTTATAATTACTTTCCTCCTGATATTGTGTTCCTTCTGATAAATTTCCTTCATCATCAAACTTGTCCGGCAAATGCATAAATATGTAATTTAAACTATTCTCATAAGATGCAATTTTTATAACTCCCCATTTTTGAGTTTTTTTATCCTTTACCCATGCCAAGCCATTTTGTACCGGCTTCACCTCTTCAAAATCATCACTTATAAAAAGTTTCTTTCCCTCTCTTGTGTAATAACCACAGCCTTTTTCTGTCTTTACTGCCACAAGGTTTCCTGAAAATCCTGCAACGGGATTTCCTGTATCAGGATAATAATTTGCCGGCATTTCTAAAAACTGGCAATCGGTTATTTTATAATTATTTTCATCAAAGTACCCCCATTTTTTGTCTTTTTTTGCTGCAAATAAATAATCATGAAATCTCAATGTCTGATCGTAACCGTCCATTTGTTTGTATTCATAATCAATCCAACTTGAACCATGTTCATCCATTATTTTCACTTCTTTGTTATTATTATTTACGGTTATGCTGTTATAGTCCTTGTCAGTTATGTAGACAACTCCACATTCACATAAACGATATGCGTCGCCTTTACATTCCACCAAAACATCACCATTATAATCAACAATTCCATATTTGCCGTCTCTTTCAATAATAGCTAGATCTGACTTTTGATACTTATATTCTCCCAGATTATATTTACCCATTTGGTCATCTGCCACCCAGATTTCATCTGCATCGATTGTAGGCTTTACTATCCATGTATATTTAGAATTTTTGCTATCCTGTTTATTTGTATCCGTCTGTTTTGTTGATGTATTACACCCTGACAGAAATATACAGGTAGCTATTATTAAAATTAAAATTTTCTTTCTCATAACTTTTCTCCATTTTTTGTCATTTGGCTTTTAATCTTTGACCAATCAGAATACCTCTTCTTTCCATTCACAATTATGTAAGTTCTTATTCTTACATAATATTTTTTCTTCGCCTTAAGTTTTTTAATGGTTTTTGACGTTATTTTTGCTTTCTTTATGGTTACTTTCTTCGCCTTCTTGAAATTGTTTGAAGTCGAATACTGAATTTGATACCCTTTTACGCCTTTAACTTTCTTCCATGTAAGCTTAAGTGCTTTCTTTTTTTTCGTAATTGTTTTTATTTTTGTTGAATTAGATTTATTCGTAATATTACTATGTTGTGTTGTTGTTTTATTTTTCGTATTATTATTTCTTACATTCGAATTAACATCAACAAATTTAAATTCCCATTTTTTTGCATAATCTTCTGCAACTGTTCCTGTGTAGCCCTTCATTTCGAAACCTTCAAGTCCACTATTATACATATTAGCGTAATTGTATTGCCCTAATCCACAGTTTTCCATTTTTACAACACTTTTAGGAATTTTAATACTTAAAAGATTTATACAATCAAAAAAAGCATTTGTGCCAATACTTTCTACATTATTTCCTAATAACACTTTTTCAATTCCTATGCAATGTTCAAATGCATATTCCCCAATACTTTTAACACTATCGCCTATTACGATATTCTTTAAACTTTTACAATTTATAAATGCATTATTATCTATATATTCAGCTTCCGTAATCTTAATATTCGTAACTAATTGCTC
>CAKSGI010000572.1 GCA_934454005.1 uncultured Eubacteriales bacterium
ATTTGGGATATTTTAATATACGACAAATATAGTTTACCATATAAAGCACCGATAAAGTAATTAAACTTATAGTAAACAATAAATGGTTTATGATAAAATATATTATAAAAGATTTGTTGATAAAAAATAATAGTCTGATGGCATAGTATTTTATAAACAACGAAATAATAGTAAAATGACATAATAAAAAATGAAAATGATTTCTTTATAAATGAGATAAAATATTTATTACATATATAAAAATGAAAAATTTAGAAATAAAACATTTGAAATATTAAGACAAAGTGAAATATAGTAATAAAACATTTGAAATATTAAGACAAAGTGAAATATAGTAAAGAAAAATGGAAAGTGTACGAGGTTAATTCAATGTATCAATGGATTAGTGAAGTGATAAAAAATGAATATAAGTTTGTGAAGGCATTGAAAAATTCAGAATTAAGTAAAGTGCTGGTGTATAGACATAAGGAGACGGGAAGAAAAATAATAGTAAGACATATTAAAGATGGCGTGGATGTTTATGAAAAAATGTTGGAATTAAAGTCTGAAAATTTGCCTATTATCTATGAAGTAGTGCAGGGGGACGAGGATGCTATTGTGATGGAAGAGTATATTTCAGGGATGACAATTGGTGACATATTGCAAAGTGGGACGTATACAGATGATGGGGTAAAAGAGATTGTATCCCAAGTGTGCCGGGGACTTGGAATGTTGCATTATCATGGAATTATCCATAGAGATATTAAGCCGGATAACGTGATGATATCAGATGATGGTCAGGTTAAATTGATTGATTTTAATGCGTCGAGGATATATAAAAAAGATGAAAATAAGGATACCAGAATTTTGGGAACAACTGGATACGCGGCACCGGAGCAGTATGGATTAAACCAAACGGATCCAAGAACGGACATATATGCTTTGGGAGTATTGATTAATATTATGTTGACAGGAGAGCATCCATCAAAGGTGATGTGCAAGGGAAAGTTTCGGAAAATTGTGAAAAAAGCTGTGAATATAAATCCCGATGATAGGTACCAAAGTTGTCAGGAGTTAATGGAAGCATTATAGTATCTTGGATAAAAGGCAGTAAAATTACGCGATGCCATTCGTATTTCGCTTCGCTGCATACTCATTACGCGCTGGTGGTTTGTATCGGGGATAAACGAAAAAGTATTGCGCGATGCCATTCGTATTTCGCTTCGCTACATACTCATTACGCGCTGTCGCGCTATGCCCCCGAGATAAAAAACAGTCTTTGGTGAGCAAGCTCCCCACGCCTGTGTTTTATCCCGGGGGCGCATCGCTTGTAGAAACGCGAAAAGACTAGTCTGTCAGGCAAGTAAAATTTTAAGATGTTTTTGATATGATTATATCAGAACATCTTTTTTTGTTTGGAAAATATAAAAAAGTGAAATCAAGTTACTTAAATAACTGAAAACAAGAAGGATTTGAGAAAAGATGAAATTACCATATTTAATACAGAGGTAAGAAATATATTGCAAGAATAAAAAAATTGAAAAAAGTAGAAAAGTTAAAATAAAAAATTATAGTTGATCAATATTTTCACTTAAGATTTTGATGGTTTTAAGTAAAGTATCAGCCTGTTCTTTAGAGGATTGCTTTAATATGGAGTTGACACTGAGAAGAAGATTTTCATCACTATCTGAGGCATCAAGAAAGAGATAATCAAGGCTTAGATGGAGAACATGAGCCAGTGAAACGGCAATAGAAATAGACATCTTTTTGGTGCCACGTTCAATGTGACCAATGTAAGATGCCGA
>CAKSGI010000573.1 GCA_934454005.1 uncultured Eubacteriales bacterium
ATTCAGTTGTGACACATGTATTGTAATCCTACATCGAGTTGAAGAATTTAGGTGTTGTTTCTGTTGACAAAATGCGTATTTAAGAAGTATGATTAGTGGAAAAGAATGAAAAGTACATAGAAGCAATTAATCAGTTAAAAAGAATTAGTTAGTTATTTACAGAGTGAGGGTTAAAATTTTATTGACCCTCATTCTTTTAATGTAAAGAAGATTAAGAGGTGATTATGTTATGAGTATGGAATGGTTAATAGAGTGTTTTCCGAAATATAAAATTATAGTAGAATTTGATAATATTGATGAAAAAGGAAATATTGAGGTTCATAGTATGACTAACCAGCAAAACGCTATATGTAAGTTTTGTGGGAAACCGTTTAAGAAATGGAAAAATAAAGATATTGCTCATGCAGTTTCTGAATGCCTGGGTAATAAGAGATTGATAAATTACTGTGAATGCTATGATTGTAATCATTTATTTGGAGAAATAGCAGAAAATCATCTTGGAAAATACATGATGCCGTATCGAATAATTAATGAAGTGTATGGTAAAGGAAAAGCGAAAAATACAGTGAAGGATATGCCGACAACAGAAGGAATATCTTATGGAACTTATAGATTTGAACAAAAGAAAAACGTTCCGATTTTTGAAAGTGAAACATTTGATGTTCGCAATTTGCTGATAGAAAAAAATGGTACAGGGAGATTGATTAATACGGATAATGGATATTTATTGTCAATTCCAAGACAAAAATACCAGCCAGAAATGGTTTATGCATCTTTATTGAAGGTAGCATATACATTATTACCTTTTTCAGAATTGAGTGATTATGTAAAGGGAATAATGATGCTTTATTTGGGACTTTCGGGAAAAGCACTATTTGATGAAAATGATAATGAAATAGTAAAAATGCTAACAGAAGAAGAAAGAAAACAATATGTTGAGGGATTGCCTAATATCGGTTTGGAAATAATCATATGCAATTCTTTGGTAAAAAAAGAGGTTAATGTTTGTTTGTTGAAGAAGACAGAAGAAACAAAGTTTGAACCAAACTTACTACTTGCATTTCAAATGGGATGGCATATATTAGTAATTCCGGTACTAAGTGATAACTATGTGTCTGGTGAAAATTGTAAATTTAGTATTTTGCAAAAAGATAATATGACAGTACGAGAATTAGATTTTCGCAAAATGGAAGATGAGTATATTTTGGAATTTAATGCGACAAAAGTTGAAATTCCCAAGGAGCTTTATGGTGAATTAGCAAGCACTTTGAGAGAATCAAACTTGCTACTGAATGAATAAGTGAACACACCATCTTTCGTTAAATGATGCACACCCCATCAGTAGTCTGAACCCCTTAACTGACTACGATTTGACTACTATACACTGCCTTGAATTGCACCATTTTGAAGTATTTTGCAAAAAGTGTAGTCATTAACAGAGAAAATACAATGCCCGGAAAAGCCGATAAACCAACGCAAAACTCGGCATTACAGGGCATTTCAGAACAGGAGAATTTTATGATTAAAGTTTTATTCATCTGCCACGGCAGTGTTTAAGAAAATGGGCAAAATCCTTGATTTAATTGGAGTTCTTGGATGAAAGTGTAGAATTTACACCTTATTTACACCTTTGGAAGATCGGATCGTAATAGTAGAACAGGGAAGGCGTGAGATGAATCTTACGTCTTTTTTCTTAGATTTTATGTATGCATATAATTACTTGAAAAATCAAATAACATATGATAAATTATAAATGTGACGTAAAAAGTGTCACGTATATAA
>CAKSGI010000574.1 GCA_934454005.1 uncultured Eubacteriales bacterium
GTCTGATTGTATTCAAAACATAGTTTTTGTGCTGTAGCTTTTAATGACTTTGGCACGTTTAAGTTGTTGCTATTGTATCCCTGATTTTTTTGAATTATATCTTTTATCTCCATGTTTTTCCTCCAAACTAAAATTTAGAAATTCATCTAAATTTTATTTTATAATTTAATAGCTTTTTTATTTCACAATATTCTAAAATCCTTTGATTTATCAAAAAAGTATTTACGATTTTAAATCTGTTCTATATTATAGCATATTCTCAATTTTCAGTAATACTTATAAAATAAAAAACACATTCATAACTACTATGATTGTTTGCAATGGGATTACTTTAATTTTAAAATCCATTGTTTTCAAATATCACAATATTATTTGAATGTGTTTTTTACTTTTAGCTTAAACTTTCAACGTCTTTATTAACAATTCTCTTCAAAAATACATATCCGACGACACATGCTACTGCCTCTGTTATTGGAAATGCCCACCAGATTAGAGAAACTCCAACCTGCTCATTTCTTACAAGAATAGAAAAGATTCCTGCAAGTGGCAATATGAGAACCAACTGTCTAATCAGCGAAATTATAAGTGACTGGATTCCTCCATCTAATGCCTGATAAATTCCCTGATATGCCACGTTGATTCCTGCAAAAATAAAACTTGTTGAAATGATTCTCATTGCGCTGATAAAATATTCTCTTGACTGTCCCGCATTAAACAATGTTGCAAATGCTCCAGGGAATATTTCTGTAATGGCAATTCCTAAAATCATTAATACACCTGTGTATATTAGACCATATTTTATGCCGTCTTTTATACGCTTTTTACTACCCATACCGTAAGTGAAAGCCATAATTGGTGTAATTGCATCTCTTAATCCAAATGCAAGGAACAATACAAACTGTTGCACTTTGTAGAACAAGCCGTATGCTGTCTGTGCTGATGGACTAAATTTCAAAATAAGATTCATAACATATACCATTATTGACATAAGAGCCTGTGCAATAATAGCAGGAAGTCCGATTGAATATATTTCTTTAATAATTCTGCCCTTTGGTTTCATATATTTTACGTCATAGTCAAATTCTTTATTTAATTTTATATGGAAAATAAATAACAACACTGCTGATGCCACCTGACCTATTACAGTTGCATATCCAGCTCCTTCTACTCCCATTTGTGGAACAGGTCCAAGACCATATATCATAATTGGGTCAAGAATAATGTTTACTACTGCTCCTACTATCTGACCTATTGTTGAGTAAAATGAGCGTCCTGTTGCCTGTAACAGTTTTTCAAATAATGAAAAAAATACAATTCCGAAAGAAAATACACAACATATTCTTAAATAAGATGTTCCCATTGAAATAACCTGCGAATCAACTGTCTGTGATAAAATGTATAATCTTACTCCAAATATTCCAAATAACAAACATACTACATAAATAATTACTCCTAAAAACAAACTGTTTCCTGCTACTTTTGCAGCTTTTTTGTTATTTCCCTGCCCAAGCGTTCTTGCAAGAAGTGCATTGGTTCCTACACCTGTGCCAATTCCAATTGCCACCATTAGCATTTGTACAGGAAATACCAATGTCAATGCGTTAAGTGCTGCCTCGCTTCCCTCTTTCATATTTCCAACAAAAGCACTATCTACAATATTGTAAACTGCCTGCAATGCCATAGATAAAATCATCGGTATTCCCATTTGAACCATCAGTTTATTAACCGGCATTTTCCTCATTTTGTTACTTTTTGCCATTTTTATTTTTCCTCCCTTTCTA
>CAKSGI010000575.1 GCA_934454005.1 uncultured Eubacteriales bacterium
AAAATAAAAATGACTAGGCTATATGAAACCCTAGAAGAATATAATAGAAGAAAGTTAAGAGAGTTAGATAACCAAAAGAATTTCAAAATAAATCCACATTTCGAAAGTATAAAACTCAAGAGGGATCAAAATGCTTTATAATGATATAAATGTATACCTATCGCAGCCTTTATCTTTAGCCGATGATGAAATAAATCTGGATAAAAGAAATACAGCTATGCTGGTTTTAGATCATTATTATACTCATAAAATGGGGTATTATGATATAAGATTTGCATACAGACGATCAAGAGATGAAATTCCAAATATGGTACGTATGAGTCATAATGATATTATAGTCTTTATGCCAGATTGGATTAAAGATAATTGTTGCAAAGAGGAATGGTCATACGCTGAATCTCATGATTGTAAAATCATGACACCAAAGGAATTAACTGATATTATGATAAACTACAATTTCAAGTGGTAATAGGTTACCATTTTGAAGCATACCAAGATATAAATTAAACAAAGGAGGATTTGAAATGAAAATTTTTATTATTTATGCTGTGCCTAATATAGTTGATACAGTTGACGAAATAGGAGAGGATCTTAATACTATTTGTAAGGCACTAAGGTATCATTACAGCAATGATAATGATAGTGAAGACGCGTCTATTGAGATATCATGTATAGATGATAACTTTGAACCAAGAAACGATATGCTATATAAAGTATGCAAAGCTTTCATGGATGTTGATGTTATAGCCTTGATCCCAGGATACGAGAAATCTGAATTTCTTAAGACTGCCAAAAGTGTAGCCGAAGCATGTTTTATTGGTAAGCTAATTGATGCTAATATCTTTAGCGTAATAATGAAAAGGTATAAAGCAAAAAATCTGGGAGCAGTGGTAGAAGAAGTCGAGTCTATCAAAGCTGATAGAGACGATGAAGATAGTAAGGAGTGTGAAGCAGATAAAGAACCCAAAAAGATATTTATATCTGGAGCATTAAATAAGCATACTAAACGAGAATTGGAGTATGCTTTGTCACAACATCTTGAATTATCTTCTGATGATGTGAAATATATTTATTCAACTCCTATTGATGAAGACACTACGGATGAGAAATTAAAGAAAACTAAAAACATGATTTCTCAAATAAAAGAATCAGAATTAGTTGTTTATTTTCCATTCTACAATCACCTGACGCCTGAGCGTGCAATCGCTAATATGTGTGGTTGTAAAATACTCACTGAAAAAGAAACTGAGGAGATCATGTCTAAGTATCCAATGCCAGATCATAATATTACAGTAGGAGAATTGATTGAGAAGTTAAAGGAATTCGATAAAGATTTACCTGTAGTGCTTAACGAAGGCCCAATCAGTTTTCTGAAAGATATAACTGAAGATGACTGCTATGACCGTACTAGATCATCCAATTGTGTTCTTTTATCAACATCTGCAAAGGAGAAGTGAAATGAAAATTTATATTGTGCCACCATTTGATTTAGTTAATTTGTCCGAAAAATCTAAGCAATTGCTAGATCAAGCCAAGTCAACTTTAAAGCAGCGCTTTAAAGACGATTATATTCAGTTTTTTGATTATAGTGATCTCACGTCTCCAAGTTCTAGTAATTTCACTATAATGAGAAGTATACTATCAGCCGTCAATAAATTTGATCCGGACTATTTTGTATTTTTACATGGATGGCAAGATTGTCCTAGGGCAGAATTTGAGTACTATATATATGCTGAGATGTATCCGGGAAGAACTATAACTAGTGAAACTATGGAT
>CAKSGI010000576.1 GCA_934454005.1 uncultured Eubacteriales bacterium
ATTATTCCATTGCTTTGCTTTTCTTGTGCCTGGTTGTCTTTTTTATTCTTATTTTCATTTGTTTTTTTGTTTTCATTCTCATTTATATTTTCATTTATTTTACTATTTCTAATTTTTTCCAGATTAATTTGATTTTGTTTTTCTAATTTTTCCTTTTCCAATTCAATCTGATTTTGTTTTTCTAATTTTTCCTTTTCCAATTCAATCTGATTTTGTTTTTCTAAATTTTCCTTTTCCATAGCAATTCTTCTAATTTGTTCGTCCATTAATTTCTGTTCTTTTTCATACAAAATTTTATCATATCGGATAAGATATCTTTTTTTTGCAATAAAGCAATGAACAATTGATGCAATATACAATAATGCATAAACATCAGCCAAAATTTCGCCTATCTCTCCATCAAAAAGATCAACGAAAAATAATCCTCCTATTAAGGAAATTAAATACACAATTCCACAAACTATCCACTTTTTTTCTTTAGTTTTAGAACCAATTATTGTAAATCCAACGCCCGCCAATCCAAAGAAAGACCATATAATCCATAGCGAATTTTTTCTTTCCCAACTTTTTCCTCTTACTGTCACATCTGTTTTTGTCATATTATTTTCTCTTCTTTTAAATCTGAATTTTGTTTTATTTTTTTTATCAATATGTATACAAAAAAAAATGTTCTTGGATTTATCTTACCAAAAACATCTTTAAATTTTACTTGTCCAGCAGACTAGTATTTTGCATTTTTAATATTCTTTTCTGCATCGTCAGTTATCCTTACACTAATTCCACTCAAAGCTACAGCCCCTAGGTTAATTGCCTTCAGGCCAACTGTCCCCTTCATCTAAATTATGGTCTATAAGCCATTGGTCCTCTACTGACAAAATCTTTTCCTCATTATTTTCATTAATAAGAGTAACTGTTGCACATTTTTTCTCACTATTTTCACGTTCTTCGCACCCGTAATCGCCATCAAATATATGCTTAATTTCCCACATTTGATTATTCCTTCCTCCAATTTACCTGTTCTTTCCACAGCATTTCTTATATTTTCTGCCACTTCCACAAGGACATGAATCATTTGGGTATACCTTTGCTTCTCTCACAAAAGTTACATTTCCATCCTTAGAGATATTAGAAACCTGCATTGTATCCGCTGTGGATTCCAAGTCTATTTTTATGCCTCTTTGTTCTAAATCCTTTTTGCTTTCTTCCAACAATGATGCTGCCTTACTGCTTACCGGCACAATAGTCGGTCTCATATTTTTGTTTACTCCCATTGAACGCACTGTTTCATTTGGAGTGTACCCTTTATTTTTAATCAATCGTGTGTTGTTCCACAAATTGTTAAACAACATAATAAACTCACTAATACCATTGTCAAAATATATCCCATTTTTCTCCAGTAAATCTATAATATCCTGCAAGCTTTCATCATTATATATCATTCTTTGTATTATCTGTTCTGTCATTACAGCTTCGTCATGATTTTTGCAGATTTTTTCTATAAAATTAATCATTGCAAAGTCATACTTACTTGGCTTATAAAATCCGTTTTCATATAAATATTCAATTTCATCTATTGTAGGAATATAGTAATCTTTATCTTTGCCCTGCCATAATATGAAATTCTCGTATTCTTGTGACAATTCCTTAACCATAACATATTCATCGTTAAAAACAACCTTGTCTTTAAATTGACTAAGGTAGTCTTTTAGCCGAATGTTACTTATGTGAATATTTGTATTCATATTTGCAAGTTGTAACATAATATCAAAAGG
>CAKSGI010000577.1 GCA_934454005.1 uncultured Eubacteriales bacterium
GGCTTTACGGCGCAGATTATCCAGCATGAGATAGACCATTGTTGTGGGGTGATAATTTAATTAGGAATTAGTCGAGATAGATGAAAATTGATTAAGTAGGACGAAATTAGTTTTGTATTGAAAAGTACATAGTGCTGCTCATCCTGCCCTTTTTATTGGAATGCAGCATAGATAATTTTATGATTCAATAAATAAGTGCCACAAATCTTGAATTTTTCAAATTTGTGGCAAATCTATTCTGCTTGAGCAGATTGAAGAAGAGTTTGTTATAAATGGTTTTGACAAGACACATATTATACGGATTAACTTTGAAGACTTACAGTTTGAAAAAATTCGTACAGCTGAAAAACTGAATAACTATATATCAAAACAAATCAAGGATAAGGATAAATATTTGATATTTCTTGATGATGAGTGCGTTATAATAAGGACAAAGTTAGAGAAACCCAGTAAAATCAAGGGGTTAGCACTAATTTAGTCCTTATTTTTATACCATTTTATCGGTAGATAAGGCAGCGCTGACAAATCAAACCGAAATCCAAACATTGCATCAACAATTCAGGAGTCATGACCTGAGTGTGGTTCGTGCATCCAAGTGAGGTGACAATTTAATAGATTTTATTTAGGTAGGACTAAATTAGCATTTATCACGGAGATATTCCGTTTGGCTGATATAGTCCTACTTTTTATTTTGAAAGGAAGAGATCGTATGAGCAAAGTGCTAATTGAAGTCCTCATAATAATTCTTATTGCAGGCAGTTATTTGATACTGTATTCAGCAGTTAGAGTATCGGCTATAGCAGATCAAAGAATAGCGGAGATACGAAGTAGAGAAACATTTCATAAAGAAAAGCAGTTGAAGCATTTTATGATATGTCAGCGATTTTACGGGCAGAATGCAGAAAATAGTTCTTGAAAAAGTTCGCACAAACGAATAGAATATAAGAGAAAGGATGAGCGAAATGGAAAAATATATTTCAGTAGTAGAAACAGCAGAAAGATGGAATGTTTCACCAAGAAGGATTCAAATATTATGTAATGAAAATAGAATAAAAGGGGCAAAAAAGCAAAGTGGAATATGGCTTATTCCGTATGGAGCAAAAAAACCTGAAAGGATAAAGTCTGGTGTTAAAAATGAAGAAAATAAGGTGTTAAATGTTTTGTCACTTTTTTCGGGTTGTGGTGGAATGGATTTGGGATTTGAGGGGGGCTTTGACGTATTAGCAAAATCTGTAAATATGCATATGCATAAAGACTGGAAAATTAAGAAAAGCAAAGATGGCTGGGTAAGGCTTCCCAAAAATAAATTTCATACAGTATTTGCTAATGATATTAAACCAGAGGCAAAAGCGGCGTGGAGTAATTATTTTGGAAAAAGAGGATTAGAAACTTCATCATATTACTTGGATAGTATTGTAGATTTAGTAAAACTTCAAAAAGAAAATAAAATTAATATTTTTCCGGAAGGAATTGATATTGTAACAGGGGGATTCCCTTGTCAGGATTTCTCGGTTTCAGGGAAAAGAATGGGGTTTGACACAGACAAAGGGCATAATGGTAAAAAAATAGATATCAATGCGCCAACAGTTGAAAATCGAGGACATTTATATATGTGGATGAGAGAAGTCATTGCCATTACAAAACCCAAAATGTTTATTGCCGAAAATGTAAAGGGGTTAACTAATTTGAATGATGCAAAAGAAATAATAGAAAATGATTTTTCTTCAGTTTGTAATGGTGGATATTTGGTTGTTCCAGCCAGAGTTTTGA
>CAKSGI010000578.1 GCA_934454005.1 uncultured Eubacteriales bacterium
TTGTAATATCATCTGCTTGTTGTACGCCAGAAGAAAATTTATCTATATCATTCTTTACATATTCAAGAACCTCTTGAATTGATTTATTTTTAATATCTTCACTATTAAGAGTTTTTAGCAATCTATCTTCTGAATACAAAGAATTACTAATATCCATAGCTTCAGTTACACCATCAGTATAACAGAAAATTCTTTCACCTTTTTTAAGTGTAATGCTTTCATTTTTATACCTAAGATTGCTCATTGCTGCAAGAATAAAGTTTGCTTTTGGTTTAATATACTCATACTGTTCATTTTCTTTAGAATAAACTAAAGGAGGATTATGCCCCGCATTAGCATAAACTAATTCACCTGTTTTAATATTTAATACGCCTGCAAAAGCAGTAACAAACATACCTTCATCATTATCTTCACAAAGCTGATTATTAACCACAAATAAAGCTTTTGATGGATCTCCAGTAAATTTAAGACTGTCTTTTATTAATGCCTTTGCTTTTCCCATAAACAATGCCGCTGGAACACCTTTTCCAGAAACATCTGCTATATTAAATGCCAAATGTTCTTCATCAATAAAAAAGAAATCATAGAAATCTCCGCCAACCTTTTTAGCAGGGGTCATGCTTGCAATAATATCAAACTCTTCGTAATTTGGAAATTTAGTTGGCAACATAGAAACTTGTATCCTTTTAGCAACATCTAGCTCCGTTTCTAATCTTTCTTTATCCATCATAACTGATGTTAACTCTTTAATATATTTATTGAGCTCTCCTGTCATATTATTAAACGAATCCGCTAAATCACTTAATTCATCATTAGTATCAAGATCAATCTTATAATAAAGGTCCCCTTCACCTATTTTTTTTGCACCTTCAGAAAGAACACTTATAGGCTTAACAATTGATTTTGTTAACTTATTAAAAACTATAATCGAAACAACTATAGAAAATGCAAATATTACCACAGAAAAAACAATTAATATATTAGCTTTACTATTCATAGAATCTGAAATTTTTGCATTAGTAGCCAATATACGATCACCAATATTATTTGCATGTTCAGATAACGCCTCTACAGGTATTAAAGCTCCTATAAATAGGTTTGATCTATCTGTAACTATACCTGATGCCATATATTTGTCTCCAACAATAATAGGACTGCCAACATTATTAGTAATATAATCATATACTTGTTCAACCTGTTCCTCGTTTAGTAAATCACTTATATTTTTTTGTTCTGACCCTATTATGAAAGTTCTATCGCTATTCATCATAAAAACATATTCACCAACATCGCCTACATCATTAATTATTTTTTCAAAGAATTCATCTACAAAAATATCAATACTAACTACACCCTTAATGTTATTATTTGCATCGTGAATAGGCATAGCACAAGTTAAAATTTTATTTCCTGTATCCGTATCAATATATGCATCAGACCAATATATATCTTTACTTTCAACTGCCTCTTTATACCAATCTCTATTTTTTACATCTAATTCTTTTAATACATCATAATTCTCACTATAATCACCAAATACAATAATTCCACTTTCTGTTGAATAATAAATATTTCCAGGTATATCTTCTTTCTTAACGCTTTTTAGAATTATTTGTATTCCACCTAACATAGCCAATTCATCTTTAATATCGTTATCGTTCACATCACTATTTATTGTAAATAATAAATCATCAGATATATCATATTTAATTTCTATATTGCCTGAATAAATCCCTTATAAAGAATTCTTAATAAAACCTACATTTGA
>CAKSGI010000579.1 GCA_934454005.1 uncultured Eubacteriales bacterium
TTATGTGGATGAGAATGATGCAGAAACAAAATTCCAGATGATGGATAATCTCCTTCAGGAAATATCAAAGATGAACGAAGTTGTAAAGGTCATTGACACAAGGATTTTTGTTGCAGACAGGACATGGATCGGACTGGAAGAAAAGATCAAAGAGATAAAGACAAAGCTTGATAATCAGGGATATAAAGCATATATCAATCTGAATGAAACAAGAGATGATTGGATGTCCATGAACGATACATATAAGCATCAGCAGACGAACAGGGAGGCAGTGGAAGGGCAGAGCTATACATCAAACTCTCTGGCTGGCGGATATC
Organism: uncultured Eubacteriales bacterium; assembly: GCA_934454005.1. Next base: position 318 of record CAKSGI010000579.1, read on the forward strand.
CGTTTCATTTCAGTCAGTTGGAAGATCCAAGAGGCGGATATTATGGATACACACCGACAGGTGGAAACTTTGTATGGGACATGTTCTATAAGACAAAAATGAGGTCTTATTACAATAGTCTGGTCTTTGGAACAATGGGATCCGGAAAATCTACATTGTTAAAAATAATGGAAGAAGATGAAGGTGTAAAAGGACATTTTCTCCGGATTTTTGATGTGGCAGATGAATTTGTGGCACTCACAGAAGAACTTGGAGGAAAAATATTAAAGCCGGACGGATCAGGAAAGGATATTCAGAATCCATTAGAGATACTGCATGCTACAGAAAGTGAACAGTTGAACTTTTCACGCCATATATCAAAGCTTACAACGTTTTATAAAGCATTAGATCCGGAAGCAGAAAGCACGGAAGTTACCGATTTTACAAATCTGCTTACGGAATTTTATGAAAGCATTGGGTTGACACCTCTGGTAAATGGTGTGGAGAGGCAGATATCCGGACTTCCGCCAACATCTTATCCGATATTCAGTGAATTTTTGGAATATCTGAATAACCGGATTACAGAAATCACGGAGAAAGAATATAACAAGGCAGAAATGGTATTTGCCGAGGCACAGTTGAAATCGCTTTACAAAATTACACGTCAGATATCGTCCCTCATTAAGACGTATGGAAATATGTTTAATGGTCACAGCACGATCAATAACATTATGGATGAACAGATAGTATTGATTAATATTTCAGGATTAAAGGACATGGCTATAAATGTATTTGCTGCACAGATGACTTCTTTAATGGCTCTTTGCTGGGACAATATGGTTACAAATGGTAAGGTCATGAAAGAAAAATATGAGAGTGGGAAGATTTCTATCGAAGAAGTGGTTGATTTCCTGATTATAGTGGATGAGAGCCACAGGTGGGTAAATACAAAATTTGAAGTGATTCTGGATATGGTCATTACATACATGAGAGAAGCAAGAAAATATTTTGGAGGCATATGCCTGGCAAGCCAGAGTGTCAGAGATTATGTTCCGGAAGGTTCATCGGGTGCTGCATTTAATAAGCTGAAAACATTGTTTGAGTTGACACAGTATAAATTTATTCTGCATCAGGATAGTAATGCAAAGGAACTGTTGCGGAGTATATTCAATGGGATTTTAACAGAGTCACAGATCAGAAAGATTCCACAGTTGGAAATGGGAGATGCGATCGTGAACCTGTCATCAGCGCAGACAATGGAAGTGCATATTCAGGTAACGGAGGAAGAAAAGGCAATCTTTAAGGGAGGCGTTTAATGAAAAAATCAAAGGCAAAAATAATTGCCTGTTTGGTGATGATTTCATCATTATTGCTTTTCATGTTTCCTGTAATCGTTGCTACGATCCAGTACCGGAATTTACAGTTCATTTTATTTAACGGATATAATTCAGAGCAGATCGAAACATCTAT
>CAKSGI010000580.1 GCA_934454005.1 uncultured Eubacteriales bacterium
TTTGCTTATCATCGATAATAGCTTGGAATTTCTGATATTCTGAATTAATGTATTCTTTTTTTTCAATTGAATATTCGCCTTCCATTTCATTCATATAATTTTCATACACAGACTTATGATATCCATTAAACATGGTTGTTCTCATCTGTCCCGCCATGATGCTTTGAATAATTAGTCCAACAACAAAAATTATATATACCTGAGGTTTTGAAAGAACTTTGTATAATTCCATTTTGGTAACATTATTCATTATCCTTCCCACCAATCTTCTCAAATTTTGTCAGACATCCTTCTTTAATCAATATTATATAGTCAGCCACTTCCTCTACGTCTGATAAAATATGTGTTGATAACACAATAGTTTTTGTTTTAGATAATTTTCTAATTAGATTTTTAAATCTTGCCCTTTCTTCCGGATCAAGTCCCACTGTCGGCTCGTCAAAAATAATAATCTCCGGATTAGCTACACATGTTATTGCAATTCCAAGTCTTTGCTTCATTCCTCCTGAAAAAGATTTAACCTTATCGTTACGATTCTCATACAAATTAACATCCCTTAACACCTGTTCCACGTTTGAATCTAATTCTTTTTTATTTACACCTCTAAGATACCCAAAATACTCTATGGTTTTTTTTGCTGTGAAATTTGGATAATAACCTACATTTTGTGGCAAAAAACCAATTTTTTCCCTATATCTGTCATCTAATTCTTTTATATCAGTTCCATTATATAAAATTTTGCCTGAACTCATATCCAAAACATCTGACATTATATTCATAATAGTAGATTTACCAGATCCATTTGGTCCAATCAATCCATAAATACCATTTTCAAATTTGATGCTGATTCCATGCAATACTTCTTTACTACCATATCTTTTTTTTATATCAATTAACTCTAGCATGATATTTTTGAACTCAACTTTCCCTAAAATTCGTGTTATAAAAATAGTAACCCAGCGCTATCACTATAATTGCAAAAACCAGATTAACTATTAAAGAATAACTTAATAACTGAATTGGAACTCCCATTAAATTAATAGGTTCATATTCCTTAAAATAATTGACACTTTCACTAATCAATGGAAACGGTGTGTACTTTCTAAGAATATCATAATTTTCAGCTTCTCTGATTGTGCCACCAGATAAAGCAAAATATTTTCCTGATAAAATATAATTAATTGCTATGCCTCCCAAACCAATAAATGTATTAATCGCTATCGGCACAATATTACTTTTAAAAAATAAAGAAACAAAAATAAATACACTAGATAATACAAAAAAACCAATTGCCCTCATAATTACTACTCCAATTATCATCTCAAATAAAGTAATACTATAAGGTGAATGTAAGAAAGCGTTATTTAAGAGAATTGATGTATTCCATTGATCCATTTTATTCCAAAAAACTGACCATATTGTCATTCCCAAAGTTTCAACCACTGATGCCATTATCGAAAAAAATAATGTTATCACTATTTTATTCCGATAAGATAACTTCCCTCCTCTATATGATGATTTAATCATATAAAATGTATTGTTATTATGTTCATTCAAAAACAAATAAGAAGAAAATAAAATAATTACAATAATAAATACAATATCTACAATATCAGTTACGCAAAATAAATCATATACTTCATTTAAAGTCTCACTTTCTCCAATTACAAGATTAGTCTTCTTTCCATATAATTTATTTATCGTTTCGTTCATTCTCTTATAAGATCCAGACTGAGTTTTTATTTTAATTTCAGAATCAGAAATA
>CAKSGI010000581.1 GCA_934454005.1 uncultured Eubacteriales bacterium
TGTGCGGGACACAAATGCTCATGAAAGCGAATACAAGTGTAGCAATTGTGGAAGAATATATTATTTGGGTGGTGGAACAGGACAATATACAAACACCCAGTGTCAAAATATTTTTACTATTTGCGGCAAAACCACAAGTACAATCGAATCCGCTACTATTGATTTTTAAGGCTAGTAGATTAACCAAGTTTCTGCTGCACCACATGCCGATATATATGGTCCATCCCAGTAACACCATCCACCGCCATGCTGGAATGTAAATATGCCGGTATTAGGGTTATATTCATATTTTGCAGCTCTGGAATAATCATCCATACTTCCTTTGGTCAAATTTCTAAAGACGAAATTGTCAACAGTGAAGTTTTGATATCCCGGATAGGAAGAAACGTTGACACTTCCCTTGGACACTATATCTGTCAATTTTACCATATGATAACTCTGATTTTGTTCGTAATAATTTTTATTATCCGCACCTGTCCCTATTAATAAGGATCCATCGACCCATGCGGAAGTTCCAAGCGATAAATTATCTGCTGTTGCTGCACTTATTTTTGTGTCGGAATTGATCGTTTGCCCGGTAACTTTGGATGCTAATTCGTAGTCCTCTGTTGCAATAGAAACACTCTCCCCAATGGTCTTATCAGGAATAGCCTGTGAATGATTAATTGCCTCCATAAGCTCATTAAAAGTAGATGTACCGGATAATGGCGTACCTAAACTGGGATTTGTACCAAGCGGATTTAATGCATTCGCTAAATTTTCCTTTCCGGTAGAAACATCCGCTTCAATAGCATCAATTCTTCCGTCAAGATAGTCTAAATCACTTTTATCAAATATAACCGTCTTTGTGCCATCTGATCTTACCGCCTCTACATTTCCCTGAGACTTCCACTCATGGCCTGCTGCAACTGAATACAATGTAATACCAGACAATAAAACTATAACAAGGGTTGCTGCTAATACTCTCTTACCGCTTAATATTCCTTTTTCTCCAAATATTTTTTTCATGTTTGTTATTCTCCTATCTTACTTAAAATAAAATTGTTTTTCTGCTAAGATGTATCTACCTTTTAGGTAGATAACTAGGTAATCTCCTAAAGCTCCGAATTGAGCCGGTTCGAATATTGGTTCTCTCGACTCAGATACAATACGCCCTTTTTGGATTTCTTTTTCGTCAATATTGTTGCTGATTTTAAGAACTTTCTTTGTTCCCAGAAGATCCGAAAAGTATTTTCTGGATTCCGGATCCTAAACACCAAGGATCAGAATACACTGGGTACAGTCCATAATTTCGGTTGTACCTTCCTTGCCGTAGTGCTTCTCAATCTGTGCACGGCTCTGCATTGCAAGCATCAGCTTGACATTCTTACTCCTTAAAGTCGCAAATGCGCTGTTTATGGCGTTCATTCGTCTTAATTGGCCAAATTCATCAAGAATCATTAAAAACGGTCTCTTTGCGCCTTCTGGGCGCGTCATAAAGGCATTGATGAACTGCTGCACGATCACGGTTATTAGCGGACTGTATAACTCCAGGTCTTTCTGGTGCACCCGGATATAGATATCATATCCTTTTTCCATCTGTTCAGGCGCAATACACTTACCGTTATCCGTAAGCAGCTTAACCATCATATCAGAAGCAAATAGCCGTAACGCCGCAACACAGGCATCATAACATCCGGCAACATTCTTTTCGTTCTGGCCGTAAAAGGATGCAAGGTAACGCTTCGCCAGATCTGAATCACCATTAACCGCCTGTGTAACAT
>CAKSGI010000582.1 GCA_934454005.1 uncultured Eubacteriales bacterium
CTATTACATTGGTCCAATAGTTTCACCTCTTAGACCATCTCCAAATAGCGTATTGTTAAAACACTGTCAGAACAATAGTTTTCTTATTATATTTGCTTTTTTTATAATAGTTAGCATTTTCAATAGCCATAGCATAATATATCAATATTTAATTATTGGCTTTTGGACTATCATATTACACACATGTCAAATGATGTTTGCTAAAATTCTAATAATCAAAGGAGGTCTAAAAAATGTTTCGTAAAAAATTAAGTTTATCTTGTATGAACAAAATCTGTTGTTCATGCCTTGCATTAATGTCATTTATTCATTTTTCAGGTGTAAGTTTTCTGCTTTTTGGCGAAAGAAAATTTCCCACACCAATAGAACACTAATGCAAAAAACCCCCGAAAGTTATCAAAATGGTAACTTTTAGGGGGCTTTTACTATTCTTTATTTAATTACTGAAAAACTTATCCAGTTTTTATTATGTATTTCCTGCATTTCAACTAAAATATCAAATTTATACTTTTTCTGTAAATCTTTTATCTTAGCTAAACCTATTCCTCTATTTTTGCCTTTTGTAGAATAATTATACTGAAAGAACTTTGCAATCTCATCATTCTCATAATAAGGGCTTACATTTTTAACTCTTATTTTAACCTTTTGTTCCATTGCAAACATTTCTAGAATAATACTTTTATCTTTTTCTTTATTCAATGCTTCCACTGCATTATCCAAAAATATTCCTACTATTTCAATACAGTCAAGCACTTCTATTGCTAACTCTGCGTCCGGAACAGATAAATTAAATTCTATATTTATTCCTGCTGCCATTATCTCAGTCACTTTTCGATATAAAAACCCAGCTAATACAGGTTGCTCTACAGAATGCAATATTTTGACAACTTTATTTTCGTCTAACAATTTATCTATATATTTTCTTTGTTCCTTTTCTGCTTTTATATCTGACAAACCATATAATGCATTAATCTGATTTTTGAAATCATGTTGCTTTTTTCTTGATATTTCAACTAAAGCATTATATTCTTCACTATAACGATTTGACAATTTTATCTGCTCCTGTTGATATTTTGTCTCCCTTTCCATTGCTTTCCATCTTAATAAAATACAGGCTATTATTGATGCAAACGTTACAATAATTACATATAAGTCAGATTGTATTCTGTTACTATCCTTTATTCTATACATACAATATCCATATATGAACATTACCAGTATAAACGTTATATTTAAAATCAACTCTTTTCTTGCTAGGAATTTATAAACACCATATAGAAATTCTGTTCTACTTATTAGTACAATAGCCATCAAAACACCAGTGTTAATTACCAAAACCATTATGTTTTCACTTGCTTTACAGTAATCTCCTATATAATACACCGGAAGAGCAATTATCATCTGAATCAATCCTGTAAATATCATACTTAATATTGCCGTAAAAATTGCTGTTTTTAAAGGCTTTTTAAATTTAATATATACATATAGAATATACAAAACATAAATAACAAAATATGACTTTGTTGTAATTATATCTCTATCCAACATTCCCATAAACGTAACTTCTATAGCAATCCATACAACCGTTTTAATATCTGCCTTAATTTTCACACCATAAATACTACTTATACATATTGCTAAGGAAATAATTTCTAATAACCAATATATTCTTTCTAACATTTGAAAAAGTCCTCTAAAAATTTTTTCTTCAACTTTGGTCCTATTTCCAATGTTCCAAAACCATCTACTAGCATAACATATC
>CAKSGI010000583.1 GCA_934454005.1 uncultured Eubacteriales bacterium
GTATTATGGCATAATCGCTATATACCGTGCCTGCATCTAGCTCATACAATACTTCCAACGCATTATCGCCACATTCCTTCAGGCAAAATGCTTTCTCAGGAAAATACAGAACATTCAACACTGTTTTACAGCCCGTCGATAAACAATCTATATCTAATGCAACACCATTAAATTTTGATTCTATCTTATATTTTCCTATCAGCTTGGAGGCATCTATTTTCTCTACAATGGCATTTGCCCTATCATCTAACTTAGAGACAGTATTCTGATTGAAGAACACATCGTTAAGTTCTACATAATCCATGTCACTCGGTATGTCGTTTTTATTCTTAAATATGGTAATCATGCCTGTACCTCCAATCCGAGATTTGCAAATGCCCTATATAATGATGTTCCGAAATAAACACTCTTCATTTTCTCGTTTATCGTAAGTCTGGTCTGATCCAAGCCACAGATATCATCTTCCTGTCTATCCGTCCATTCACAGCAATTCTGCCTCCAACATTCTCCCAGATCCGCCTTTGAAACCTCAAAACCTGTGTTTCTTGTAAGATCAAGCAACAGCTTTGCCGATAATTGTTCAATATTATGATTATTTAGATTACTGTCATAATTCATTATTTCCTGTATGACTTTATAATTCATTTCTCCAGATTTGATCGTTTGAATTAGTTTTTCTCTTGCAGCAATAGCTCCCGCACGTTTTTCTCTAAACTCATCCTCTGGTGCATAAATCCATTCAATTAGGCTATCAAATTCCAGCAATGTATATTCAAAACATATAAGATCTAGCAAAAATACATTGTCCCTTTTATCCGCTTCCACCTTCAAAACTTTCTGTTCCATATAAATTTGTACATTGTCAAAGGAATTATCTAATGCAATTATATATCTGTTTTCTTTATCCGTTAACCCTTTAACCGCTTTTACCAATTCTCGGTTATTCATCTTACTTTCAACAATTACTTCCGGACATAACTCATGCATAAATGTTGTCCAAAATTTATAGCTAGATTTATCTATGCGATCCTCTATCCATAAATATGTTTTAACAGGCATTTATTCACCTTCTTTCTCTTTTCATATGTCACCATCTTATCAATTTCTGTAATATTGGGAAACATATTTTCCGACCTTCATCCATTGCCTTTTCTGAAACAGATCTGCCGTAAATGTAATGCTCTTATATATCATCCTCTGTACGATATTTGGCTATACCTAAATGCAACATTGTTATATTTATATCTACCACATAATAGTTGAAAATCTTTCAACAATATGCGGTTGTTTGGACCACTGATAACTTCTTTTATAGGATTTTCAGATATCTCCATTAATTCCAACGGAAAATAGGGTATTATATCATTATTCAAAACATTAAAATTAATTTTGTTTTTTAATATTTCTACCATTCCATCAAATAAATTCTCATTGCTCCCATCTTCACCATATATCAATTTTGCATTTTTAGTTATAGGATATTTAAAAAATAATCTCCATTCATTTTCCTCTTGAAACGATATATTTTTATACTGCAACGAATTCATGAATACCATATTAAGCATTTGTACAAAGAAAAATTTCATATACTTTTCTTTCTGACCGTCATCACAATGCAATTCATCTGTAACCCATTCACGTAACCCCCTCAACTCATTTAACAAATTGTCTGCCTTCGATATAATAATATCATTTATCTCTTCCGCTGTTTTATACTTTACTTTTTCCATTGCTATGATGTCTTTGTATTTTTCGCTATAC
>CAKSGI010000584.1 GCA_934454005.1 uncultured Eubacteriales bacterium
ATATTCTGCCATATATCATCTCTTCCTTCCTTGCTACATTTATTATTCTACTACTTCTCCCTTTAAATACCACATATGTTCTGAAGTGATTTTTACTAGAATAGTTTTTCCAATTAAATTCTTGTCTCCTGCAAAAACAACCACCTTGTTTGAATCAGTTCTTCCTGTTAACATTTCTTCATTATTTTTGCTACATCCCTCTACAAGTATTTTTTCAGTTTTATCAATATATTTTTTATTGTTTATTTTTACACTGACTGCACACGCCATAAAAAACTGTGCGTTTGGAATCTATCATAAAATCATGGTGCTCACATATATGTTCCCTCAAATGTTCAACTTCATCACATTGCAAGTGTATTATCTTTCCACATACTTCACATTTGCAATGATAACATGAAGTCTCTGCATCATTATGTAAATCACCAATATACTCAAAACATGCACTGCTTGTTCCATCAACAACATATTTTGCCACTACACCTTCACTAACAAGTTTTTCAAGATTACGGTATATTGTAGTCATTCCGACATCTATATCTTTTTCCCGAAAATAATTATTAATATCAGATACTGTTACATGACTGCCTTTAACAGACTGCAAAAAATCAAGCAACTCTGTCATTTGTTTTGTTTTATATTTAACTTTTGTCAAACCTTTGCCTCCCAATAATATGAAAACGATTTTCATTTTATCACATTATATAGATTTGTCAACATAAATTGAAAATGATTTTCATATTCTCTTTTTATATTTTAGAAAAATAAGGTAAACAACATTTAATAAAATTCCGAATATTGTCGCTGCCGGTGCTGCAAATCCAATCTTTGTAAGACTTGCGTCAGGCTGAATACTCATATAATAAGCAAGCGGAAGACGCACAAGAAGTGTCTGTATAAGTCCCTGTGCCATAACCCATATAGTCTTATCATGTCCGTTAAAATATCCAATCATGCTGAAAAGAATAGCTGTCACTATTGTTTCCAATGCAAATCCTTTAAGATAATCATATCCCTTTTGTACAACAGCTGCATCCGTCGTAAATATTCCTGTGAGTATGTCACCTTTAAATATTATTAATAAAAATGCAATACATCCTATAACAAGTCCTACACCAATGCCTGTAAACATCGCCTTTTTGGCTCTTTTCTCATTACCGGCACCGACATTCTGTGACACAAATGACGCCATTGACTGCATAAGCGAACTTGGAATCAACATAGCAAAGTTTACAATTTTACAGGCAACGCCATATCCCGATGAAGCTTCAAGTCCAAGCCTGTTAATAAATGCACATAATGCCAGAAATGACACCTGTGTAAGGAATTCCTGCAATGCAAGCGGAAGACCTGTCTTTAATGCTCTCCTGCAATGTATATTTATTCTGAAATCCTTTTTGCTTATTTTAAATGTAACATTTCTTTTAAGAAGCAAAAATAATGCAAGCACAACGCTTACCGCCTGTGCCACAACCGTCGCTATCGCAGCTCCTGCCGCATCCATATTAAATCCTGCGACAAGAATAAGGTCACCTGCAATATTAACAACACACGCAACCGCAACAAATATAAGCGGAGATTTGCTGTCGCCAAGACCTCTGAAAATTGCAGACAAAAGGTTGTATGCAACAATAAAAAATATTCCTCCGCCGCATATCTTCACATACACAGAAGTAAGCCCGACCGCCTCTGCCGGTGCCTGCATAACAACAGCAATCTGACGTGAAAAGCATATCAACCCAATAAATAATACAGCTGAAA
>CAKSGI010000585.1 GCA_934454005.1 uncultured Eubacteriales bacterium
GTGCATCTTTAACTTTAAATACCACAGCATGTTTACATTCTTGAGTTAAGAAATCATCACATCCTGTAATTTCACCCTTAGCAATCATGATCTTATCCATTTTTGGACTGATATTGATCATTGTAATTGTTTCACCAGCGTCTTTTGCAAAATCGTAACGCATTGTAGCTCCCCAATTACCCTTAGTGAAACTTACATAGTCAACTTTATCAGGATTGTCATATCCCTTCATACAACGAGTCGCAACATCATGTAGAATACGCATTGTATTATTTTCGATATCTTTAACCATAACCATGCAGTTACCCATATGTGGAGATTTTCTAGCAATGTTCATCATAATATCTAATGAAATTACTGATCCGACATCTGCTGCACAAGCTGCTGGAATTCCATCATCTTTTAATAATGAATTTGTTAAACAGAATGTTAAGTGACGCTTATTAAGTTCGCGAGTTGCACACATTTCAAAACATGGAATCGTGAACGCATTACAATCGTATTGATCTAAAACTTTATTAACAGCTAAATAGAACTTGCAATCATTCACAATATTTTCTGCTGGCATATGTACTGCATTAGCTTCACGTACTAATTCTTCTGCATATTTCTTTGCTTGTTCATTATCTTCTTCTGTAAACTCATCCATCATATTAAAGAATTCACGACCATTATAGTTTACAATTTCTGTACCAAAACGATCTGTTACATCTTGTAGATTAATAAATGAGCTAACACATCCAAAAGACAATACATTATTTCTCAATGCATACATAATCTTCGTGTTTTTCAATGCTTTACGAACACGCATGATTCTAAACATACGATTCAATTCACCAAAATCTAATGCATTATACATTTCATGATATCCAAGTGCATGCATATGTGCACTTGCATCAATTCCACCTAAACGAGATTGTTTAGATTTTGAAAGTGGTACCCAAACCAATGGTTTATTTGTACGTTTTCCAATGATTGTAGAAACATAAGAAATTAATCTTGTTCCAGAAATTAAATATGCATCTACTTTTTCATTTTCAGCTATTGCAGCATTTAATTGATCTTCCGGTACAGCAAAATCTTCATGCCATTCTATAAACTTAGTATCTAACAATTCAACTTCAGCTGGATTTAGATAGTCATTCATATCTTTTTCAAAATATTCTAAATCTTTTTGAGCCATTTCATGATCATAATCATAAGTTAATTCTTCACCAATTCCATATCGACATGGACCCATAAATACATGTTTATGCTGCAAACTAATAAATACTGGTTGTACAACCAATTTGTCATTTAAAACACTGTTTTTTCTCATTTTATTACCTCCAAAATATGACTTTTATTTTAATTAATTTCTATACTAATTTTATTTTTATTAAGCTACCGGAATTCCTAGCATCGATCCTAAGCCTTTTAATGCAGCAATCACTACTACCCAAATCGTTGCATAATCAGCAGATCCTTGCCACCATGTTAAACCAGTCATCTTAACAGCTAACATAGAACCGATAATTTGAACTAAACCATTTGCTGTACAAATAATTGCAGCTGCTTTCCATCCACCAAATTTGTTAGCAAAAATTGCAATAGTTGCATTATCGAAAAATAATGGAATAAATCCAGGAACCAAGAAGATTGGTGACTTGAAAATTAGTAATAAAATTAAACCAATAACTTGTCCTAAAGTACCAAATAACAACCCAAGAACTACAGATTTAGGTGCAAATGCAAAGATTGCCGCACAGTCTACACCAGCT
>CAKSGI010000586.1 GCA_934454005.1 uncultured Eubacteriales bacterium
CTGGCAGCAGACGGGTTTCATGCCATCAATGCCGAATCAAAGGCGTATATCCTTGTGCGAAACAGAAAGTGAATAGTGGATGATGAAGCGCTCACGGGTCGTGGGCGTTTTTTTAGATAAAGCGGCAAATAGAGTGTCTGCTTTGATTGGGGCTGAATCCATTTCCCGACAAATAAAAGAATTCGTGCCTACAGAAAGGGTATTCGTGCCAGAAAGAAAAAAAGGCAAAAAAATCTGCTATGATAGAAAGCACAAAGGAATGAGAGATAGAATCAAAGAGGTGTCATCCGAATGGCTCGGAAATCTAGCAGAAAAGGTTGTGATTCCAGTGGCTTGAAAAAAACGTGGTATAAAAAATAATCCTTGTAAACATCGCCGGGCAAGGCTCACACAGCCGGAAGGCTGTGCAGGTTCACAAGGATTATAGATAGCATACCACAATAAAGGAGATAAATCAATGAAAACAAAAAAGAAAAAATAAGGAGGCACATTTATGAAGAAGTTTATGGCGCTCGTTATGGCAGCTGGGCTTATGACCGCGATGGTTGGCAATGCGTATGCCGCAACAAGCATTGGGGAAGAACATTCATTTGAATTTAGGGCTCAATGCAAAGATTCGTCTACTTATACGGATGAACAGTACGCATATCCCAAAAGGGTGAATAATTCCTCGATTTACGTTAAACATTGGGTTTTGGGCGGTTCGGACAGCTATACGAATCATTTCAGGGGACGGAAAATTGCATCGGAAGGTGCAAACAGGGTAAATTGTGGCGCTAAGTGGTGTACAGTGAATATGAACGTACCCATTCAGAGTAACAGCATTACATATGGCGGATCGGCTACATACTCAGTTTCTGGACGCGGAAATACGAACCATTATGATTATGATGGAGTAAGCTCCGTTGATCTGCACGGATATATGTATATGTAACCTGTTTCAGGGCAAGAGAGAGCAATCTCTCTTGCTCATTTTTAGAAGGAGCAAGAGAATGTATAAGACAATCGCTGCTATAATATTACTTTGCATCGCTCTATGGATAATTGGAATGTTTGGATCTGTACGAGCAGAATGTATCAGCATAAAAGAACTCCGAATAGGAGCAGACATTGAGTGGAAAAAAGAATATATTGACCGATATGGAAGAACGGTTAGCGTTGATGTAACGCCAATCATTCCTCAAGTAGATAAAGTGCCGATTCAAATTATGGAAAATCAGATTCTACCCAGAGAAAACGTTTTGAACATTTATCCTCAATCAATGGTACAGGAAGAAAAAAGAGAGGAAGATAATGTCCTCATAATGAATTATCTGAATCAGGACAAAAATGAACGAGGCTCTGTATATATTTGTGAAAGCGATGGAAATCTGGTTTTATTCGAATACGATGATCTGAATACAAAAATAAATAAAGAAACAACAAAATTAGAAAGCTTCAGCGGAACTCAATATTGCTCAAATGAGGTCGATCGGTTATATCCATATTTAGACGGATACGATTTTACAGTCCAAGACAGTATAGATTATGCTAATCAAGAACTCGGAAAATTCTTCCCAGATTATGATTTGAATTTAGATATAACATGGGTAACGATTGTGCCCAATACTCGTCCATGCTACAACTGTATATTGAGGCAAAAGATAGATGGAATTCCCATTTTAATGGGTGCCGGAGATATAACATATGGCGCTAATGAAAAAGAAATGGGGTTCAAATTTCCGAAAAGCTGGAAAACGAAAGGGGTTGAGTATTGGGG
>CAKSGI010000587.1 GCA_934454005.1 uncultured Eubacteriales bacterium
TGTGTGTGTTTATCAAAAATAATTTCAATGGCATGCCATTTGCACAATATATTTGTGTTGATGCTGTAGTTCAAGAATTTGTAGACGAAAAAGAACCGACAAACGAAATTATTGATTGTATGAAAGATTTTGTTGAAAAAAATGAAATGCAAATGATAATAGTAGGGGCGCTAGATCCCATTAAATTAAATTTAAGTTCAGATCAGTATGTAAATATAGATAATGGTTTAAATCCGGCATTTTCATATTAACTAAATTTATAAATCGAATAATTAATTATACACCTATGAATAAATAAAATAACAAAACAAATCATTAAAAGAAGTACAATCAACAATCTTTGATTAAAGTAAATTATTTATAAAAATTGCCGTTATCGGCAATTTTTGTTTTGCAAATTTATTTAATCAATCACCGATATGTTAAAATGGCGTAATGGCTTCTAAATAAAATTTTGAAATAGCATATTTATATTACATTATAGATATAACAAATAAATTATTATTGTCCAGGAGTGATTTTTTGTAAAATCGTTTTGAATTTAAAATTTAATTTGTAATAATGAAAATATGTTAACTAACATATTTACGGAGAAAATAGTGAAAAATAACGACATTATAATAATTTTTCATGTTTGTTCCTTTTCATATTCTTATTTTACATAAATAAATTCAAAAAATCAAGAAAGTGCATGGCAGTTTTAATAATTAAAAAATGATAAAAAGAGGAAAATTATTTTTATAGAAACTCAAACCAAATAAGACTGCCACATTAAAAATAAGCAATAAAAAAGAGCAATCTAAACTAAAAAGTTCGGATTACTCCCTAATGGCGGGACTAACGCCAACACTTGCGTCATAAGTAGTTATAATCAGAATATTCTATTAAGTTTGGTTTTATAATTTTTTAAAATTTATTTACAATGAAATTTATGTGTATAAATCCTTATAAGTATTTATAAAAACTACTTCTATTCATTTTAAGAGATAACAGGGCTTCGGTTAATGTTATCTCTTTTTTCTTGTACTGATTTGCCACTTGTGAAAAGTTTGGTGGTATTTCTATTTTTGGGCGACCTAGGTGTTTGCCTTTTTCTTTTGCAATTCTTATGCCTTCAGCCTGACGCTTTTTTATGTTTTCTCTTTCGTTTTCAGCGACAAATGATAGAATTTGTAAAACTATATCACTTATAAATTTTCCAACTAAGTTTTTACCTTCAGTTCGAGTGTCCAAAAGTGGCATATCTAGTACTTGAATATCAACATTCATATCGTTTACAAGCGTTCTCCATTCCTCAATAATCATATCATAGTTTCGCCCTAGTCTATCGATGCTTTTGATTATCAGTAAATCACCAGATTTAAGTTTTTTCTTTAATTTTTGATACTCATCCCTTTCAAAATCCTTGCCACTTTGTTTGTCTATAAAAATTGTTTTATCATTTAATCCTTGTGCATACATCTCCACAAGTTGTCTATCTATATTCTGTTCTTTTGTGCTAACACGCACATAACCATATTTCATACAATCACCTCTAAAAAATTATATCATCGGAAGTTTTGTCTGAATGCACCGAAGATCTATTCAAGCAAAACTGATGTTCATTCAATCTGTGATGTCGCAATTTATTGTGGAATTGCATTTAGCAATTTAAAATTTGACTTGTTTAAATTTTAACATCACATAGATTATACCAAACAAAAAAGACTCCCACTCAAAAAGCGGGAGCCTTTTTCTGTCCAAAAAGGTGTACCTTT
>CAKSGI010000588.1 GCA_934454005.1 uncultured Eubacteriales bacterium
GTCTCAAATTGATGATGCGGAAATGTTGGTGAAGTCATTAGGGATAGAAGTAAAGCTTGAGAATATGGGGGTTGAAGAGGTAATAGATATCTATCGTGAACATGTTAGATTTTATTATCGAAATTTGAACGCAGAATTTGAATATGCGCACATCACTTTTATGGAGCTTGATGATGATCATCAGGTGATAACTACTGAAATGGGAGATATACCGTCTGGAGTGGTGATGGGAGGAATTGCATCAGGAGTTCCTTCAGAGATGTTAGGAGACTCATATAGAACAGGATTTGGAACCAAGTATGCCAATTTAGATTCTGCTTTGATGAAGATTGCAGCTGACTATAATTCGCTTAATGCAGCAATGAATGGGGACACTTACAGAAATGGCTCATGTTATGCATTGAAAATGGGCATAGGTAAGCAGAATATTTTAGATCGGATATATGAAGCAAGTAACTGGGTTACGTTTATTAATCCTAAAGTTGACTTAAATTATTTTAAGAGTGATCCTAGCGCAAAAGACTTGCTGATTATTCATTACAGTGATCAATACAACATGACTTCTAGTGGATATGATGCAATAACTGTTACAAAGAAATCAAAGCAGTATCAGAATGCAATATCTCGTTACCTTGAAGCAAATGGCGTTGATAATGTTCAGCTTCATTCGAAAAGAATAATCAATATGTTTAATGCATTGAATGGAGATTGGTTGCTTAGAATGCTTTCATATAAATCGCATTTTCCAGTGGAAAAACTTAGTATTTTGTCAGCGATGAAACTTGCTGTAAAAAGGTACTCTTTGGAAAATGTAATTTGGATACCGGTATCATTAGAAGAAATCTTAAGAGTTTCAGGTTCAGTTGGGTTATCTAAGAATGGCTCTATTTTCTCAACTAAGAATTTAGGTTTCGATGGACAAACAAGTGATGACCTTCTTTTAGTTGGAATACTAAATGGAGAGAGAGTAAAGATAACATTTTATCCCATTGAAGTAAAAATAGGTAAAGTGGAATCAGATTATCTGGAAAAGGGAATAAAGCAGGCTTTGAAAACAAGGCAGATATTTGATGAAATAATTCAACTAGGTCCTTGTGAAGGAAAAAATATAAAAACAAGATTATATAGAAATTTTTTTATGCAGCAAGTAATGGTTAATGCCGAAAAGATGATGTTATATGAAGTGGGAGAAGACAATTCTGCATGGAATCTTGTTGTCAAAAGTGATTTGCGTCGAAAAATTCTAAATGAAGAATACGAAGTGGTTGATTCATTAATTCCTAAGATGGGCAAGGCTGGAGTTATTTCTTTTAGAGAAGGATGTATAACAGAACGTGAAATTCGAAATCAGGAAGTGCTTATTGTTGAGAAAACAAAGAGGGAAGGAGTGAATCTTCTCACAATGGCAATGGAGGAAATACAAACTGTTGATTGGCAACTTGTAAAAGATACTGAGAATATATCTGAAGTGATAAATTTGGTTCAGAGTATTGAAAGTCAGGACAATGACTGTATTGTAGATGTGGAAGAGTCAGAAGAAAATAAAGATGATGTCGAACTAGTTCGGGAAAATCTGACTTTAAGTGACAATTCAATGAATAGTGATATTCTACTGATAGGTACAGATAAATATAATCATCAGGTGTTCTGGGAATTCGGAAATAAGGCGTTAGCGAATAGACATCTATTAATCACTGGAACATCTGGCCAAGGAAAGACTTACAGCATTCAAACAATGCTTTATGAGCTATCAAAGC
>CAKSGI010000589.1 GCA_934454005.1 uncultured Eubacteriales bacterium
CATTTAACTGTCTTTCTAATTGCTCCTTTTCTATAAATAACTGTTTTAAATCTAAGTTACTCTTCTCAAGCCTTTCTACCTCTTCATAAAAATCATCCAAGAATTTTTGATCTTTTTTTATACCATCTCTTAATTCTAAAACCTTCTTTTTAGCTATATTAAACTGATCAACAGCATCATACCACGAAATACTATGTTTTTTTGCACAATCTAATGTCACCTTATCCGAAGCATCATTGGTTTTAGCGAATACACAAGATTTTAAAACTTCAGTAACAAAAGATTTTCTTCCCATACGAGCCGATATTAATCCCCATGCACTTCCTTCTTTGCCCAAAAGATTATCTGCAACTGCTGAAAAATACACTTCTTTATGTATTTTTCTATCGAAATAATCTGTCCTAGTTTTATCCTTTTCCATATCACATGCTTTTGGTAAATCAAGCGTGATATTTTCTACAGCACCATTATTATTTGATACCACAAGAATTCCATATTTAGTAATTTCTTCCGGTATTTCATAATATTTATCTGTATAACCATCATGAGATGTAGATTCAATCTTCCTAGAAACAAAGCCACAATCACCTATTCCATATTTAATTAAAACTTCAGCTTGCTGGACAACGTTAGAAGCAATTATTTCTTTCAAAAGAGTTGTTTTTCCTGTTCCTGGCGGCCCATTTACTGAAAACATTTCCTCATTTCTATCCTTTTCTGAAATAGCTATGTTTATAGCTATTTGCTGCATTAGCGTCGGAGAAAACTTTGATGGATATTTCCCCATTGGAAATCGATCTGCTTCCAACCATTTTTTCATAGAATAAACATCGCTATCTATCATTATCCTATTTTTGTTTTCTTCCAATAATGAGGTGATATACCTTACCAAATTCTTATTATTCTTATAGTTCTTCTGAATATTTTCTATTTCATCCAAATAAAAACTGGTAAATTCACTTGTTTCATCTTCTTTTTTTAAACCTTTACATGCATATACTTCATTCCAAGCACTTGTTAGCCCAATTTCGCTCTCAGACTCAATATTCAGTTTATTAAATATAATACTTTTTATTTGTTCAACATCCTCAAAATTCAATATTTCTACATTATTTTGTTTAATGATTTCATTTACGTCTTCATTTAGCTTCCTTATATCATCTAGCTTAATATTAACATCTATGCACTCGGCTTTTATCATACGAAGTACTGCATAAAAGAACGGACTAACTTGCACGCCTTCTTCTGTGATTTCCCCATCTAAATCAATCTGAACAGAAAAAATATAAAAACGTCCTGTCAATTCATTGATTTCCTCATATTCTTCCATGTCCAACTTGAACTTTTCAGCCATTTTTGCTACAAAATCTTTGATTTTATAACGACCACAATAAATATTTGCTCGATTGTATAACTTATCTTCAGGTTTATTCTTCTTTCTCAAATACTCATTATGAGACTTATATCTATCTAATGGCAAAATTTTGTCACTGTTAACATCATAATATGCATCAAAATCATTTTTATTTTCTCCCTCTTTAATTTTTAAAAGCAATTTTGGATAATCTGATGGTGTAAAATATTCTTCTAATTTCCAAAAATTTAATATATCATTACACTTTTCTGTTAAAGAACTATTACTCATTACATACCTACTTTCTAATCAAAACACACATGACTATGCTTAAATCCCATTATTAAATTTGCACTTTCATCTAACCAGTGCACAGCAATTATTATCACACACATTCCTTAC
>CAKSGI010000590.1 GCA_934454005.1 uncultured Eubacteriales bacterium
GTTAGTAATGGTGGCAACAGAAGTGGTGCAGGAAATATTAATGGTAATGGAAACCAAAGTTATAATAACGCAGAAAATCAGTCAACATCTCAAGGCTTTGTAAAACCAAATATGGAAAGTGTAAAACGTGCTACACATGCACTGAAAGAAAGCATGACATCTGCAGAAACAGTGGAAAATGTGGATAATATTCCAATAAAAAATAAGTTTATAAGAAATAATATAATGACTATAATTGCGGCAGTTTCAATTGTGCTATTGTTTTTACCATTTGTAAGTTTTTATGCAAAAGACTCTGGGGTTACAAGTGAATTTTTGTCAGCAAGTGGAATGGAGACAATATTTGGAATCAAAAAAATTAAGATAGGAACAAATACATCAATTTTTGCAATATTTTTACTTGTAGTTCCTATTATTATGATTGTAATGAATTATATAAAACAACTTAATCCATACAAAAAAATCATTGCTGTTGTAATGCCGGTTGTGGGGATTATAATGGAAATAATTACTTTGCTTGATATTAAGTCATTAATTGATTCATATGTTGAACAGGCACAGATGGATTCAAGTATGATACACATGTCCATTGGTATAGGATTTATTTTAATTATAGTTTTATATGTTTTAATGGCAGTTTGTGGATTGATGATTTATCACAATTTTAAATTACCTAAAAGAAAATAAAAATGAAAAATATAATTCCAAAGATTTTATTTGGATACGTTTGAAATGAAAGAACGGCCAAATTCAATCTTTGGAATTTTTTTGTGCCTGTTTCACTATAAAATTGTTTTAATTTCAAGCAATAAATGGTATAATATTGTTAGTTTTTAGTTCGGAAATTTAAACGGGCCCGGTATGGGCAAAAAAATGAATAATTAAAAAGAAAAACATGAAAAGTAGGAGAAATCTATGATTATAAAGCATTTAAAAGAGCATTTTTTTAATGAACTGACAAAGGAAGAGCACTTAAATAAAATAAAAGAAGGAGCGTTACCATATAGTAGATTAATGACATATTACAAATGTGCCATTATGGAAGTGGAAACAAAATTTAAAGTATTAAATGAACAGTTTTCCCTTAGATATGATGAAAATCCAATAGAAGCAATTAAGTCAAGATTAAAGTCACCTGACAGCATAGTCAATAAAATGCATAAAAAGAATATACCAATGACCACTGATGCAATTGAACAAAACATTTTTGACATTGCAGGAATCAGAATAATTTGTTCTTTTAAGCAGGATATTTATAAGATGGCAGATTTGCTGTTACAGCAGGACGATATTAAACTGGTAGAAAAGAAAGATTATATCAAACATCCAAAAGAAAGCGGATACAGAAGTCTTCATTTGATAGTGGAGATTCATATATTTCTTGAAAATGAAAAAAGACCGATGAAAGTTGAAGTACAGTTTCGAACAATTGCCATGGATTTTTGGGCAAGTCTTGAACACAAACTTAGATAC
Source organism: uncultured Eubacteriales bacterium (assembly GCA_934454005.1). The sequence goes on from CAKSGI010000590.1 coordinate 1,474, forward strand.
AAGAAAGACATCAATCCGGAAGTTATGGAACAGTTATCAAGAGACTTAACAGAATGTGCATTAAAATGTGCAGATTTAGACCATAAGATGGAGAACATTAAAAAAAGTCTTGAAGAAGGAAAGAGGATAGAATCATGATATTTGAATTTAAAAATATGGAAGATACAATTATTAACAATTTTTATGGTGGAAGAGACCACATTAGTGCCAAGATGCATGTAGATGACAATCTAAAATTAATGAAAGGAACATTACCACCAAAAGCATCAATTGGTATACATAC
>CAKSGI010000591.1 GCA_934454005.1 uncultured Eubacteriales bacterium
TAATTATGGTTTCCAACTACCTTATAAGTTTTAACTTTTTTATTAAACTTTTTATTTTTTGAAAGTTTAATTACATAACCTCTTACATTTTTCTGCTTTGACCAGGTTACTTTTAACTTTTTATTTTTAATCTTAAATTTTAGATTTTTTACCTTCCCCGGAGCAATATTTATTTTTGCTCCAACTCTTATATTTGAAAAATCTAATGTAAAGTAATTTGTTCCCAACTGTAGTTTTTTCACAAATTTTTCTTTTAATTTAATTATAAACTGATTGCCATTATTTAAGATTGTATAATTATTTTTATTAACGATATCACCTTTATAAATTAAATTTTCAAATAAATCTACCTGATACTTCTTACCTGTTAATATTAGTTTTGCTTCACCGGTTCCTTTCAATTTGTTAAATGAATAGTACAAATCTTTTGTTTCAGTCTTACTGGTAACTACATATAATCTTACCGGTATGATTACCTTTTTGAATTCTACGTTGTAATCATAATACCCATCCTGTAGTTTTTTAAGATAACTTTCTTTTAATGACAATAACACGGTCTTATTTTCACCTGTAATTGTATACTCCGAATCTTGTACGATATTTTCGCCTAACTTTAGTTGTATAAATTGATCTGCTTCTACTACATTTAAATCTTTTGTAAGGAAATCATCTCCTAAAGAAATTGATGCATTACCTGTTCCCTTCCATGTGTCGAATTTTAAATGTACATCTTTAAATGCAATCTGACCTTCTTTGGCACTCACTAAAACAAAAGAGCCTAAAATTCCAACGGTAATACAAGCTAATAATATTAATTTTTTAATTCCTTTCATATTGTACCTCCATTTTAACTTTTCCATGAATTAACATAGTTTATTTTAAATCTTTACTATAGTTTCAAATTATTCATGCTCAACCTAGTTGTTCTTACTATAGCTATTACGACTTACTAAATTTTGAAACATCATTGTTGCCTCCTCTCCTAAGTATCTCTATAAATAAAGAGTATTTAAGAATAAAAAAACAACAATATTTATTGTGAATTTTTTGTTAACATATTATTAATTATATGTTAATTGGGCTATATGATTATTTACCATCTTCTTTTCGCACCAAATTTTCTTTGCAGTGAAACATTTTATATAATAGAATTTTTCTATTATATAAAAGCCACCACAATGCCAAATATTTTCTATGACATTATGATGGTTTATTTAATTGTTTCTTATTCTATTATTTTTCTTCAGATACGCTTTTTGCGATTTTTATCAGCTCATCTTCTGATAAACTCTTTACTATTATGGTGTAAAAATAATGATTATTTCTCCATGCCAATATTTTTTGATTTTCTTTGGTAGATAACAAACCAATAGTTCCATTTATGTTCACTTCACGTACATTTGATTTTTCTGAATCTATGGACACAATGGCATCATCTCTGATTTGTTTGTACAAAATAATATCATCTGTTTCTTTTCCCTGATACTCCACATACAAATCATCTTCAGTTTTATTTTCTTCCACAGCATGATAATCTTTTGGAATATATGTAGGATAATATTCCACCGTAGGTCCGATTTTCAGATTGCTTGCTCTGGTTTCATCTTTTCTGTTAGCACGTTCACTGTCACTAATCTCTAAAACAGTGCTATCATCATTTTGCATAACCAAAAAATTTAACGCCTGCTTTCTTACTGCAGGAACAGATATAATACAAACATTGGTTGCTACAATTACAGCAAGCATGGCAACTG
>CAKSGI010000592.1 GCA_934454005.1 uncultured Eubacteriales bacterium
GTCTAATATGAAAGATAGAAACGAAAAAATTAATTCTAAATTATCATCTTGGATAAGTAAAAACAATTATAAATTGATTGTAAATGAACAAGTAACTAAAAGAAATAGGCAAGACAGACAAGAAATAATAATAATAAATTATTAGGTGGTGAATCATGGAAATAATAGCGAAAATTTTCAATTGTAATTATGAAACATACAAACTATTTTATAAAGATGCAATAAAAAGGGCGTTTTTAAAAGACAAAGTTATCATAAATGAAAATGATATAAAAATTCAAATAGAAAGTTTGCCAGGAGATACTATTCAAGCTCAAAGGGCTCCGTCCGGAAGACACAGTAGAACTATAACAGTTCTTGTTAATGGAACTCCAAAATACATTATAGGCTTTTCTAATACAGGCTATGATGAAGATAGAAAAAAAGAAAGTGACAATGGAGGAAGACCATACATTTATGGTAACTCTGACTATCATTCCAATTCGTTTATGTGTCAGGGAATAAATAAAATTTTTGAGTATTATTATGATACAAAAAATCTGTTTCCTGATGTAATACTGTATTTTTATTTGTTGGATGTAGGGAAAAAGACATATGTCGATAACCTATCGAATAATTTAACATATAGAGAATTATATACAATAGGTTTTGAAATATTAAATATTGAAGATATTGCTTTCCATGAATTTTATAAATTGGGTTTTAGCAGAGAAGAATATGGTTTTTCGTATGAGTATATTTCATTTAATAAGTTTGCTAATGATCTTGCATATATATCCAGTAAGAACAGTTCGAATGAGCCTGCATATTTAAAGTGCATCGATTTAAATTACGACATAGACGAAGAAGATGATGAAGACGAATTATATGACTATGATTTTAAAGACTTAACTAATACACAATATATTTATACATTTAAAACATTAGGAGCTCAATCATATGACAATTTTTTAGCTATGTGGACTTTAAATATATTAGCTGAAAAGGAAGACAAGAATCTTAAATTTGAGTTTTCAAAAGAGAAATTTAATTTTAGATTAGAAGATCCTGATGAGAATGTTAAATGGACAGAAGATTTTCCTGATACTATTACAAGATTATTTGAAAAAATAGGAATTTCTATAAAATATGAAACTTCTGAAGAAGTAAGACAACAATTTAATAGGGAATTAATTCAGTACGAAAAAGCAAAGAGAAGTGGCAAAATAAGAAACCAAGAATTGTTTAAAAATAATTTAAGAGCAAAAGGACTTCAGACGAAGTGTTATTTGTGTGGTTGCGAAGTAGAAGAAATTCTTGAAGCGGCTCATTTGTGGGGAGTTGCTGATATTAAAAGTTCTGAAAGTTCAAAAATTAATAGAGTTTTGGATAGCGATTGTATGAAGAAGTTATTAATAAGCGAAGCACATTCTAGAGAACAGTTTTATAAAAAATATATTTTAGCAAATTCAGGAGATAATGGCGTATGGTTATGTAATAATCATCATGAGCTTTTTGATAGGAACTATTATTGTTTTGATTCTAAAGATGGAAAAATATTGTTAAAAGCTGATTCAGATGAAGTTTTTAAAAATTATATGAGTCTTTCAGAATATGATAAATTACCTCAAAAAATTTTAACAGAATGTACAAAAGTCTTTTTGAACGAACGACAAAAGAAATTTAATGGTGTGGAGGACTAAATGGAAGTTGGTAAAAAGAAAATTTTAAATGGGTTTATTGGTGGAAATAATAGTACACAATTTGTTATACCT
>CAKSGI010000593.1 GCA_934454005.1 uncultured Eubacteriales bacterium
TGAGCAAAAATCATATGAAATACAACCTAGTCCTTCAAATCCATTTTCAACTAATAATTTTGCCGGTTTGTATACTGTATAATTCAAAAATCCCTGTTTTTTATGCAATTCTGTAGCAAACAATTCATTTATACTTTGCTGATATGATTCTCCATAATTACCTTTAATCATATATCTTCTGCCGGACTCATCTATACACCATTTCTTTTGCAATTCTCCCTGAGATGCAGCACAATTGAATTTTGTTTTTTTTCTTAAATCAATTATCTTATCTTTGTTTAATGTTAATTCTCCAAAAGTATCGACAAAATCATTGGCATATAAATTTACATCGGACCACGTAAAGTCTGCACCTCTTGGTTTAATCCAATAACAATCTGATAAACTAAGAGCGAGATTATCTACAAGGGCGCTATTTGTAGACTCATATCCCAATCTTTGGAGTGCACTTTTGGCTCCATTTCTTGTCTTAGGAATGGCTCTATCTTTCCACCACTCATGAAACTTCATATCATTCATCTGTCCACCAAGGGGGAAATGTTCAAAAGCATTTTCATTTTTTCTATATCTCTCTAAAATACCATTTTGTGATATTTCCATTAAACAAACCGGAATATCCTTATGCATTAAGTAATATTCTGTTGCTACTTTTCTTGCCATATACTCAACTCCATATTATATCTTCTTTTTTATCCATTCGACAATCTTTATCAAATTTGTTAACAATTTCATAATACGCTTCAAATAACTCCTTGGCGTAAAGAACTAAGTTTTGTTTCTTTACCCCTTCCAGATCCTCTTGAATGTTTATCTTTGTTCCTTTTATATCAACGATATATCCTGCGTCCCTATTATAGTAAAATGTATTACCTTTATTATCTTGTATTTTTCGCATCTTATTTTCGCAAGCTGGCAATTGCATTGCTATTAATTTCACTATATATGGAGCTGGTGTACTTTCCCCATACTCCCATCTTCGCAATGTTCCTATAGGAATATTAAATTTTTCGGCAAATTGCTTTTGTGTAAGACCTGTACTATATCTTATTTCTTTTATATCCATATTACCACCTTCATTATACTATATAAATCCCCAATATTTTGTACCCATATCGGGTACTTTTGTCAATAATTTAATGGTATTTTAAAATTATTATGCAACTATTTTATCTTTTTTATTACATCTATCACAAAAAATAAGTTCCTATAACTTTTCAATGACTTCACCGATATCTCCGTCCACTCCAACTGACTTATTCTTAATGTCATTTGGCACTTCTGCCTGCCCTTTATTTATGCATACATAAAAGGCATTTTTCCAATTCATTGTGTACTGCCAAAAATTGTATTTTATAATTCCGGGAGTGTTATAACCTACTCCCAGCTCCAGAAATACAATATTTTTTCTCATATGTTCTTCCATAAATTTCTGGTAATTTTCTGAAGCCTTATGCCATCCCTTATCTTCCACAAAAGTATTGTCGGCACGCAGATTCATTGACATAGGTCTGCCACACTTTGGACATTTTGGAACCAATTCCTCTGGAACTGTCATTTTGAGCTTTTTATTTTCAGGCAATTTCAAATCTCCATTTTCTATTATAAAGCCCTGACTTAGCACCATTTTTCTAACTAGTTCTTCATTGTCATATGTGTTGTTGTGACATGGTCTGCTACACTGAAACAATCCATAGTCTCCCTGAGTATAAAACATTCTGTTTTTGTCAAATCCACTTTTTTGAAAACAGTGAT
>CAKSGI010000594.1 GCA_934454005.1 uncultured Eubacteriales bacterium
GCAATCCCCATGACTTATAAAAATAGTTTGGTCTTTGGGGTTTATTGCATATTCATCCATACGTCTGATAAGGCTTTCAAGAGATTCTTTTCTTCCTCTTGCTTTTGAAATATTTACAAGGTGTCCCTCGTTATCCATATGCAACACGGGTTTGATTTTGAGCATAGTTCCAACCAAGGCCACCGCAGATGATACTCTTCCGCCTCTCTTTAGGTGATATAGGTCATCAACAGTGAATATATGGCAAATATTTAGCTTGTTATTCTCGCAAAAGTCTTTTACTTCGTCAATTGTTTTTCCTTTTTCTCTTTCTTTTGCAGCCAAATATACGAGCATTCCCTGACCTAAAGAAGCACAAAGAGTGTCTACTGAATAGATTTTTCTATCAGGATATTTTTCAGATAATTCCTCAGCTGCAATTTTAGATGCATTATAAGTGTTGCTAAGACCTGAAGAAAATGATAAACAAAGGACATCATTACCATCTTTTAAAATGCTTTCCATTTCGTTTAAAAATGTTGCTACATTAATTGCTGATGTTTTTGCATTTTCACCATTTCTAAGCATAGTATAAAATTCTTTAAATCCGATTTCACGTCCGTCTAGATAATTTTTATACTCTTTACCTTTAACCGTTAAACTAAGTGGTAATACTTTTACATTTAATTCATCTGCTAGTTCTTGAGATAAATCACATGATGAATCAGTTAAAATAACAAATTTGCTCATAAAATTCTCCTCTTAAGTATTATATGATTGAATTTTTATTAGGCCTATTTTATATAATGATATTTATTTTAATGTGTCTGCTAAAAATCTTTTTTTCTTTTTTGGTTTTTCAGGCTTGATTTTTTTGCCTTTAAGATTATTTGCTGCATGCCATGCCTTTTTTAGATCTTCGCTTAAGTAAGCTTCTAATACCTCTTTATTGTTTGATTCAATGCATCTTAACATTACTACCGTGACTGCACCTCTTACATCTAAGTTCCCAGAAGAATACATATTATCTAATAGTGTAGCAAATTTTTTTATCCTGTCTTTTTTATTAGATTCATTTAAAAGAGTATTTATTTTAGGATTAATGCTATTTTCTAAAAAATTAATATATCTGAAATTTTCATAATTCTCTTTTTCTGTTCTAAATTCATCTTTGACATCTGGGAAAAAATTTACTAGCCTATTTAATAAGAAGTTCAAGTCTACATTTCTTTCTGAATCTTTTTTCTTTTTTGATTTAGACAATACTTTTTTGCTTTTTGGTCCGGCTATGGAGCTTACGAAGTCTGAAGCAATCATTTCTGAATCGCGTTGTGAGCTAACACCTGGTTCAAACAGCCACTCAGATAAACGTTTCCAATCAGTATCAACTTTTTTATTTTCTACATTGCATACACTAAGTTTAAAAATATTCTTATCTTTATTAAAGAATATACCATATGCTATATTTTCTCCAACAAATAATACTTCATTATTATTTGCTTCTTTTTGGTATGTAAAGTTTTTATTTATAAGAGCTTTTTCAACTCTATTTGATATCAACTCAAGTGCTTTTTCCAAAATGAATCACTCCTAAAACAATAAATGTAAGAACTCTATATTTCCAGTTAATATCCATTATACATTATATTTTTTTAATTGTCACTATAGCTTTTTTAGAAAAGTATAGTGGCTTGTAGGTTTACAATACATATGTTACAGTAGAATAAAAAAAGTGCGGGAACTTCATTTCTGTGTTAAAGTTAATTTAC
>CAKSGI010000595.1 GCA_934454005.1 uncultured Eubacteriales bacterium
ACTCCATGACATATAACCGATATTTTTATCAAATTTTTATAATCTTTTTTTAGAAAATTTGTTAATCCAGCTATTTGACAAGGCGTACCAGAAAATATTACTTTTTTGCCTTTTTCTAAATCTTCTTTGGCTAGTTGATAGCTTTTATTAATATTACTTTCTACATATTTAGACCCAAGAATTGTATCTAAGTCTTTCATATTGTCAATTGGAACAATATTTACTTTTTTATTTTCATATTTTGCTCCATATACAACGCCATTATTTTTTAATACATTTTTACTTAAACTATAAAATGCACCTCCAGATGATGATTTTTTTAAAACATCAATAGATTGATTGTAGAAGACATAAGCCTTTGGAACGTATTTTTTGCTATCTATATACTTGTTTAGTTCAGGGCATATTTTTTTACATAGATTGCAATGGGTACATTTAGTTGGATTAATATATGCTTTTGTAAATCCCTCATTATCTAGTTCCATTTCAATGGCTTTCTGAGGACATATATTATAACAAGCCGCACATCCCATACATGTATTGCATAATTTTTGTTTTACACTGTTGGCTGTTTCAATGCTAGTCTCAATTATTTTATTTGCATTTAATACATAATTATCAATTTTTTTATCTAGCATTGAGTAAATATAATTTTGATTCTTTACAAGTTGGTCAAATTTTTGAATTAAAATTTTTAAGTTTAGTGATTCTTTGGGAATAACATAATCTTTTATATTATCAAATAAATCATATGCTATGCCTCTGGATTTTATTGAATATCCTAGTACTAACGTAGGAACTTTACTTGAATAAGCAGCAATACTAGCATGAGTTCTTGCAGCTATGACAAATTTACTTTTACTAATTATATATTTTAGTTCTTCAGAACTATAGTATTGTTTTTTATCTAATAATACTACTTTATCGCAATCTTTAAATTCTAATTTTATTTTTTTTAATGTCTCAAAGTCATTCCAGAAATCAACATAAACATGTGGCAACAATAATATGTTATATTTATAATTTTTTAAAAGATATTTTATGAATTCTATTATTGTGCTAAAATTATCTTTTTTATAATTAATGATAATATCGCTCACGTTTAAACATATATAATTATCTAGATTGATATCTATCTTTTTAGGTGTTAAACTAAATGCTGGATCCGGCATTAATAAAAGTTTGTTTTGAGGTACTACTTTAATTAATTCATTATATGTTAAAGTTTCTCTTGGAACGATTAAATCAAATCTATTTAAATCTTCTATCAAAAGTTCACTATCTATATTTTCGTATAGTGAGCAACCAAGCAATATTAATTTTGCATTTTTATTTTTTAAGTGTTTATCTATTATTCTAAGATATGGAACATCCCCTTCCGAGTAATTATCTCCGCCTATTGAAAAACAATAATCGCAGGTTTCTTCTAATACTTCTTTTTGACCTAATTCTGCTATCTTTTCTGCATTATAAGGATTTTGATATTCTTTCAATAATATTTTTTCATCTTCATTTAAATTTTCTAAATGATTATGTCTAATGTACTTGTCCACGCCTGGAATTTTATGTTTAATTTCATAATCATAATCAAATACTGCAACGTTTATAATTGCTGTTTTATCATTTTTTCTTATTTGATTTACAGTGGTTAGTAAAAGTGCTTCACAACCTTTATTTTTCCTGCCACCATAGCCGATAATTAAATATTTCATTGGATTAATCCTTTCATTTTTTTGCAAAATAATTT
>CAKSGI010000596.1 GCA_934454005.1 uncultured Eubacteriales bacterium
AATATTGGTATTATAACAGTGCCATCACATGAAGCACAAAATGTTTGTGATTTAATGGTGAATAGTGGAATAAAAGCTATCTGGAACTTTGCACCTATACATTTAAGTGTTCCCAATGGGATTTTAGTACAAGATGAAAATATGGCTTCTTCTCTTGCTATGTTATCAAATCATTTGAATGATACTATTGATAACATAAGCAATTGATTATACAAATTTTATGATAGGAGAGTAATAGAATGAAACAAATTCAAGATACACCAGTAACAATTGTTGATAGTGTACCTGCCTTAGAGCTAAAGATTAAAGAGGTAAGAGAAGCACAAAAAGTTTTTGCTAAATTTAGCCAAGAACAAGTTGATAAGATATTTTTAGCTGCAGCAACTGCTGCAAATAAAGAAAGAATACCTCTTGCTAAAATGGCGGTTGAAGAAACAGGAATGGGAATTGTAGAGGACAAAGTTATAAAAAATCATTATGCCTCTGAATATATTTATAATGCTTACAAAAACACTAAAACTTGTGGAGTAATAGAAGAGGACAGCGCTTATGGAATAAAAAAAATAGCAGAACCAATAGGTGTTATTGCTGCTGTTATACCTACTACTAATCCGACATCAACTGCAATTTTTAAAACACTTATAGCTTTAAAAACAAGAAATGGAATTATAATAAGTCCTCACCCGAGAGCTAAAAAAAGTACAATTGCGGCTGCAAAAATAGTTTTAGATGCTGCTGTTAAAGCTGGTGCACCAGAAGGAATAATATCTTGGATTGATGTTCCATCATTAGATTTAACCAATACAGTTATGGGAGAAGCAGATGTTATACTTGCAACGGGGGGACCTGGTATGGTTAAAGCCGCTTATTCAAGTGGTAAACCCGCAATAGGTGTAGGAGCAGGTAATACTCCTGCAATAATTGATGATACAGCTGATATCCTTTTGGCAGTTAATTCGATTATTCATTCTAAAACTTTTGATAATGGTATGATATGTGCTTCTGAACAGTCTGTTATTGTTTTAGATAAGGTTTATAATAAGGTGAAAAAAGAGTTTGCAGATAGAGGTTGCTATTTTTTAAATGAAAATGAAATAGAAAAAGTTAGAAAAACCATCATAATTAATGGTGCCTTAAATGCTAAAATAGTTGGACAGTCAGCTTATAAAATAGCTGAGCTATCTGGTATTAATGTACCAGAAGAAACAAAAATTCTTATAGGAGAAGTCGATAGTGTAGATCTTTCTGAAGAATTTGCTCATGAAAAATTATCGCCGGTTCTTGCAATGTACAAAGCATCTGATTTTAATGATGCATTAAATAAAGCAGAACATCTTATTGCCGACGGAGGATATGGACATACCTCATCAGTTTATTTAAATCCTATTACAGAACAAGCAAAGTTGGATAGTTTTTCTAAGAGAATGAAAACTTGCCGGATTTTAGTTAATACTCCATCGTCTCAAGGAGGAATAGGTGATTTATATAACTTTAAGTTAGCACCATCTTTAACTCTTGGTTGCGGATCTTGGGGAGGAAACTCTGTATCTGAAAATGTTGGAGTAAAACATTTAATAAATATAAAAACAGTTGCCGAAAGGAGAGAAAATATGCTTTGGTTTAGATCTCCAGAAAAAGTATATATCAAAAAAGGTTGTTTACCAGTAGCTTTAAACGAAATAAAAACCGTTTTAAATAAGAAGAAAGTATTTATAGTAACAGATTCTTTCTTATACAATAATGG
>CAKSGI010000597.1 GCA_934454005.1 uncultured Eubacteriales bacterium
ATGTAAAGGATCTCCTCCAGAAAAAGTGACACCACTGATATAAGACTTATTTACTTTGTTATATAATTCCTGCTCAGCCTCCACGTCAAATATCAATCCGTCATGTGGATTCCAAGTCACAGGGTTTTGACACCCTTTACAATGATGATTGCATCCGGCCACCCAGAGCACTGTCCGCAGCCCATCGCCGTTCCGCATATCATCAGTGGTTATGTTATGATAGTTCACATGAAAACACCTCCGATCAATGTGTTTGTAAGTTCTATAACTCCAAATACCGCAATAGCTATGACAATAATAGCCAACTGAACAAGCATGGAAAGAACTAAATTAGTCATCCAAAATGCCGGACCATGTTCATTGTGACTTTTTCAGTTTGTTATAATTAATACTGTATAAACAGCTATCCAAATAATAAAACCAATTAATCGCATATTGTTTCCTCCTAAAAATATCCTTCCTGTTTTAAACTGGTATAGTTGTCATCACCAAGAATTATCATGTCTTTAAATGGAACACCAATTAAATCACCAAGCTCTGAAATTGTTTTAGCCGTTGCAATGTCTACTACACTAGGTGTTGAATCCCCTGAAGGATGATTATGAACTAAAACAAATGCCGTTGCATTAAATATGAGAACCTTCTGTGCTATTCCACGCTTGTCGACAACGCTTGCAGAAACATCTCCAACGCCAATCTCAATGAAAGATTTGAAGTGCATTTTTGTATCAAACATGAGCAAAGACACATGCTCCTCCGAGTAAGTGTCTAACCAAAGAGCTTTACATAATTCATAAATATGCTCAGGATGTTTGAATTCATTTTTCTCGACATGAATGTTAATTCTTTTCGACCAAACTTTTTCAAATGTGATTAATCCGTCTTCGTCAAGTCTGGTTTCGTATCTTCTGGCCAGCATTTGAATCTCTCCTTATTCATAAAAATAAAAGACCCGACGTTTCCACCGAGCCCTTTAACTCATTTGAAAAATTGTTTCATTACAAATTTCTGATATTTCTTAGTTACCTCATAAGCTGCGTAATCTGTAGAAAATCCATTCAGCATTCTATTTGAAAAATCTGTAAAAGACATATCGAAATTATTTTCATCACGTCTTGTGATCTTAATAACCAGACTGTCGTTTTTATTAACTTTTACATATATAGCTCCCTGAATCTTCTCTTTAAGTTTAGCCTGTAAGTTCATACTAAATAAATATTCATAATCTGTCATAATACCATTCCTCCTTTTCATTAAAGGAGTTGTGATTTTCGCGTCATTCCTCACTGTAATCCTCCACAGTAAAACCGAAACACCATTTAATCATTCTCTTCTGAAACCAGTTGAAGTGATGATCTACAATAATAGTGACGGATCTGAGCTTACCGAATCGAATCTTAGCTCCATTTTTAATTTTAGGAATATCTATAACAGCACCTTTGAATTCATTTGTCTCCATTTCGCAAACTTCCTTTCGTTAAATTTTTTCTTCTTGTTTAAGGCTTTGGTAATTGCCATATCAATTCCAGATCGACTTTTGATATGGTAGTAATATAAGTCTTTGTACGGAGTGTTCATTCGATTGATTCTACCACTAGCCTGCTCCATGACTTTATAACTATAGTTCTGTGAAAAGAATATAATCGTATCGGTTTTAACACAGTTCCAGCCTTCACAACCAGCAGTGTACTGAACTAAATATACCCAATCCTTTCCTTCTGGTATTTCTTGATGTTTATGACC
>CAKSGI010000598.1 GCA_934454005.1 uncultured Eubacteriales bacterium
TAAATGCTGATAAACCTCAACGAAATCAGGTCATCACTGAATTCATCCGGATTAAGCTGTCAAGATCACTGAATATCATAACTTCCATCTTATAGGAAAACAATATCATGATTTCTTATCGTGAGTAAACTTACACAACCCCTGTTTGTTTTTCTATCAATAATATGTTTTCTGGAATATAGTCGAATTGTCACCGGAAACAATACCTGTAATAGATTATAGAGAAAATGCATGAAAAAAGTGTTGTTTTCTGCGGTTGAAAGGAATTCTTGTTGAATAATGAAAAAAATAAAAGGCTCTGCATTTTAAGTCTGTTATCCCCGGCATGATTGGTGTCGCTTTTCATTTTATATCTAGCATATAGAAATGATTTAGATAAATACAATTGAATCCTGATCCATAAGATTTAAAAATCCCCGTAAGTATATTTTTTGAATACTTACGGAGACTAAGCTATTTAAGATTGCTTGCAACATTGCAACAAATGCTGGCGTTCAAATTCATGCTTTAAGATGCTGACTAAATAGGTATCTGAACGGAGACCGCTTGGCAAAAGCAAATGACTTCGTAAAAAGCCATCATGAGAATATCCGGCAGCAAAATACATAAAAAGATATTCGAGGGAATCCTCTGTTACTAAAGTACATACCTTGTCCACACCCATTTCTAAAATGGCCACTCCCGTGATCCACTGAATAATGGGAATGCAAGCGTTGATCTCTTGCCCATAGCTAATACAGGAAAGGTTAATCGTTCGCTCCCGTGGATCGTGCTCATATAACACCGCAGCAGCAAAAGGGGTTCCGTCGGTATCGGTCATATAAAAAGCACGCATACTATCAGGATTCTCTTCATAGCGACCCCGAAAACAACAGGATCGATCATACCGCGTCAATAGATTACGGAATATCGCATGTTGCTCGGCAGTATGCACTTCAAAGCAAAACTCCGGCTTTTTAATAATCTGCTCCATATGCTATCCCCTCTCCACATACCAGCCATTGAGACGGCACATTTTATTATACGTTTCAAGTTCCTGTTCTTTTAAAAGTTTCACATTACGCTGCAAGGCTTGCATATCTTTTTCGATGTTATGTCCTTGTTTCAATTGTGTTTTTACATGCAGAGCCACACACCGCATTGCCGTATTGCAAATTTCACCGAGGGCTTGGTCAAGCGTATCGGAATACTGAATCAATCCCTTTTTCAAAAAATGTCTGCATTTATTTTGCATATGCTGTTTGTGTTCGTATACGGTATACCAGCTATTTCGGCCTATATACACCGGATTGGAATCCGAATTTTCAAAAAAGCGGTCGAACAAGTCGTATATTCGTATTCCCCAATAACAAGGATCAAAGCCATAGTTAATCATTTGTTCCCGACGGCATGTACTAATTCCCCCAAGATAATCCATGAGCCGCCAGCTAAAACAGTCTACAATTGATTCCATCTGATAATCATTCAACCGATAAGTTGTAATAAATTGGTTCACACCTTGGGAACGGTCTGCTGCTAAATGCCCTTGTAGCATTTCATCATAACTCACCTTTACATCTTTCAAATAATAATCTTGATATGCTCTAATATCAAATGTACCGGTATCATCGTCAAAGCCAAAAATCATAAAATCATGAAAGAAATCGTTATTAATGTGTAAATTAGAAAAGAACTTTACATTGCAAAAACTCCGAACATAATATCCGTTTTTGAGCAGCATTCGGTAAAAGGTTACGATATCC
>CAKSGI010000599.1 GCA_934454005.1 uncultured Eubacteriales bacterium
AAAAATAAAAGATAAGTATGATACCTCAAAAATATCACGATTAGAGAATTATACTGCAGAAGTGACCATATTAGATTTATACCTTTATCATAAACACTATAATGTATCATATAATTATTTAATGGGTAATACAGAAAATAAAAGAGAACAATATAATGGTGCATGGGAAAAATATGGTTTGTCTGATAAAACTTTAGATATTTTAAATAATCTTGCAAAAACAAATAGATGTGAAAAAGAAATATTCGTATTAAATGAGCTTTTTGAAAGTGGATTAGTACAGCCTTTACTTAATACATTGTATGATTATCTTCATAATGATTATGAAAATCGGTTACCTTCAGGATATAAACCTACCAATGGCGAACTTGTAGAAGTTGAATTGATGGCAAAAGCCGGAAAATTAAATTTAGGTAGTGACATTTTCCCGTTAGAAAAATTAAACAGCTTAAATAAACAAATTTTATATGATAAGTTAGAAGAGTTAAAGCAAGTATTAAACGATAAACAAAACTCAAAAAATAAACGAAACGAAACTAAAAATTCTAAAAAAATTTTAGACAATATATATAAAAATAAGACTTAAGTTGAAAGAATTTTAATCAAAATTTATTTAAAAAATCTTGAGGATTGCCAGATATAATTTTAATAAATAATTATTTTATACTTTTATAAAACTGATACATTAACTTAATATCAACCTTTTCAGTGTTTATGGCTTCAATTAGTTCTTTTTTCAAAATTTCTTTTTCTTCAAGATGTTTGAAATTAAAAAGTTCTGTTGGTTCAACTTCTAGGGCAGTTATAATTTGTGCAAGAGTATCAGCCGTAACAAATGTTTGACCACATTCAATCTTGCTTAGAGTTCTTTCTGCCACGTCAACCGCTTCAGCTAATTGAGCTTGTGTCAATTTTTTCCCTGTTCTTAATTCTTTAATTCTCTTGCCTAAAAGCTTTTTTATATCTAGGTTGTTTTCCATTTTTGCCCTCACCAATATAATAATTTATTTATTGTGTTAAGAAAACGAAATGTGAGGCTCTTTTATGCTTGAAATAGTACACGACATGTTGTAAGATAGACTTGTAAGTTCTGCTAAAGAATAAAACTTCACTTTTCAGGGTGGGACAAAATACTAGGAGCAACTAATGGAAGAAAATAAAAAGAATAAGTTAAATAAACTATTTCAAGCAATTGAAGCCTGCAAAAATTGTTCATTATGCCAAAATAAGATAAAATCAGTTGTTTCAAGAGGTAATATTAATGCAAAAATTATGTTAATTGGTGAAGCTCCTGGAGAATTAGAAAATCAAGTTGGACAACCTTTTGTTGGGAAATCTGGTCAACAATTAAACAAATTGCTCTCTAAAGCAGGTTTTAATCCTGAACAAGATATTTATTTTTGTAACGTAATTAAATGTAGACCAGTAAAGAACAATAAAGATAGAAAACCTTACAAACAGGAAATAGAAGCTTGTATTAAATTCTTGAATGCTCAAATCGAAATTATTGCTCCTAAAATAATAATACTTTGTGGAAGTATGCGATTTGAAAACGAAATGATGAACATAGCTGCTGAACTAGAATTAAATGGGGATGTTGCTATTCAATGTGTATATTTTCCTCATAATAAAAAATTATCTGATTTTGAGTTAGAAATGTTAAGTAAACTCCATTATAAAAAGATTGAGATAAGTGATGCTATTTATGTTGTAAATGTAAATGGATATATCGGGGCATCTAC
>CAKSGI010000600.1 GCA_934454005.1 uncultured Eubacteriales bacterium
CAGCAACAGTAATACCTGTTGATTGGATAAGAAAATTTTTTCTTAGAAAAAAAGGATTAATAGGTGGTGTTTAAAATTAACAAGAAATTGTTAATTTTTTTATATATTTATATAATTTTTTTGGGGTTAGAGAGAAAATTCGCTGTTAGTATTATAATTTAAAACAAAATTGTATTGACCTTTATAAAAAAAAATGTATACTTAGTATAGAAAGTTGAAGTTTGTACTTTCAAAATAGGAGGGAAATTATGAAATTTACTGTAAGAAAAATTGAAGAAACTAAATTTGCTTGTCACGTTGATCAACATTGTTAGTTTGTATTAGGACGCTTAGACTCAGTTTATCTGGGTCTTATATTTTATATTTATTGTTGAAAATGGAGGTATTATGATAATTTTAAATCCATTAAAGCCTTTTTATATTGATAAAATAAATAAAACTGTTAGAATGGGAAATTTTAAGGATACTGGAAGTGAAATTCAATACGAGGATGAATCATTCTTAACCATCTTCAAATATGTTAAATCAGCAATTTCCAAAGAAGAACTAATTAATAAAATTATAAAAGAAACTCAATGTAGTAAAGATGATGTCATTAATGCAGTAGACTATTTAATAAGTGAAAATTTTATTATAGAAGAAGAAAAATATAAACAAATTTTATTAGAGAAAAAATATAGTAGGCAAAATTTATTTTTTAGCATGTCTAACAATTCATTTACTAATTATGATGAAATAATAAAAAATAAAAATATTTTGATTTTGGGTTTAGGCGGAATTGGATCAAATGTTGCATTTATGTTAAATAGAGCGGGTTGTAATTCACTTACATTTGTTGATTATGACAAAGTTGATGAATCTAATTTAATAAGACAGTTTCCGTACGATGAAAGTCAGTTAAATATGTTTAAAACAGCTGCTCTTAAAAGTAAAATGAATAAAAATACAAAAATATTAAAAAGGGAAAAAGAAATTTTATGTAGAGACGATATAGTAAACGATATAGCTAATGCAGATTTAGTGTTATGCACATTGGACAAGCCAAATCGCGTTATCAGACGTATTGTTAATGCTGTATGTGTTGAATTAAATAAACCAGTAATTTTTAGCGGATTCTCAGAGCATGTTGCTATGGTGGGACCATTTGTAATTCCACATAAAACGGCGTGTTTGATGTGTTTAGAAAAAAACATAGAAGAATTACCACTTGAAAATGTTGATATTGTTCCATCCTACGGTCCTTTATGCATGATTATTTCATCGATTGTTGTAAATGAAATTATAAATTTTTTTACCAAATATAATAAATTTAATTTAACTGGTAAAACTTTGATGTTTAATATTTTGAATTATGAATCAGAAATAATAAATTGGAATCAAAAATCGAATTGTGAGGTGTGTGGAATTAATGATGGTGATAAATAATTTAAGTTTTAATATAGGTGCAAATAAGGTATTAGACAATATATCGTTTGTATTGAATGGGAAAATAGGTCTTGTTGGTAAAAATGGAAGCGGGAAGTCAACATTACTTAAGATAATTTCTAATAACATTAAGGAATATAAGGGCAATGTTGATTTAAACAATGAATCTGTTGGATATTTGTGCCAAGAAATTCCACATATCTATGATAATATGTCAATCGTAGAATACATAAAATATGAAACAGGATTTGATGTATTAGAATCAAAAATACATCAATTAGAGACTAATTTAAATGAAAAAAATATGGAAGAATATG
>CAKSGI010000601.1 GCA_934454005.1 uncultured Eubacteriales bacterium
CTCCTGATCACCACTTTCAACGGCATCTTTTATGCAGTGATTTATATGACCTTCCAGCACTACCTGTCCACATTTGTTCAGTGCTGATTTTGCTGCGTTTATCTGTGCCAGCACATCTTCACATGGTACGTCTTCATCTACCATACGGTCAATTGCCTGCACCTGACCTATTATTTTCTTTAATCTTCTATGCAGACTATCTGCATCCATACATTGTCTCATTGATTGCCTCCTTACCTATAGGGGTATATGGATATTGTACAGTATGTTTTTGTGTTTTGCAATTTATATTTTGGATTGTATGATATGGATTTCATGTTAAAACACATTATTGAATTTTAACTAAATAAACTTATTACGTTTTCAAAAAATACATCTGACATGTTTTTTGAACTTGGAATATGAACAAACAGCACCGGACATTCCACCTTACTCATCATGTGAAAATATGCATCATTACATAAATAGTTACTTGGTTTATCAGAGATAGTATAATTTATCCCTTTAGTTTTTGCCATATTCAAATATGACTCAATTTTCATTTTTGTTTCAATTTGTATTTCTTCTCGCATTGCTGTTTTTTCGAATCTAATTTCTTCTTTCAATGTTTTGTCCAATCCAAACATTAGTATTTTGTCATATACTTTTTCTATGTTATCAATATCTTTTCTGAGTCCTTTAAAAGAATTTGTTAAATACAAAGTCGCACCATCAAATGAATTTACTAGTCTATTTGAAGAATTATATTTTCCTTTAAAGCCTGTGTATAGTATTATTTCCATAATATCTCTCATAAATAACACGGTTGAATGGTACACCATTTTAATCCAGCATCCAACCTCGTCTCTTGCTCCTATCGTTTTGATATATTTTAACATATAGTGTAATATATTGCTATTATAGTTATAAAAATACCATCTAGCCCTTTGACTAGATGGTACCTAATACCAAATTATCATTTTTTCTTTTTGAACATTATTGCTTTTTGCCATATCTAAAAGCTCTCTCTTAGCATGTGCAATATGATTTGTACACCATTCATATTCAATTGGTAATTCATATTTCACTATTTCTTCAGAATCAATTTCCACTGACAGATATCCACTTTCTTTGCACTCTTCTGGAAAAATCTCACATTCTATTATGTTATTATTCTTTCTTATATTTTTTAATCTTATCATAGAATTCCTGTGTCTCCCTACCATTTTAGTAAACTAATTAAATTATGTATATGTAATATTGATAATAGAGTAAAGTTTTTGTTGGTTTAAAGAAAAATAAAAATGAGAAAGGTCCTCTTTTAGGTTATAATGGTTTCGACGAAAAAATCATTTACTAAGGAGGATCTTTCTCATGGAAAATATTGTATCACTATTAGAGCTATTAGTTAAGGGGTTAAGTGAGGCGGAATTAAATTTTTTTGAAAACCCCAAGGATTTTTATTCACTGGAGTCATCAGTAAAAAGCACAACGGAAGAATTCGCTGCAAAATATTTAGGCTTGGTTTTAAGCAGCATAAATTCACAAATAAAAAAAGATGGTTTTAGAAAAGAAAACTACAGGATACATCGCAATGACAAAAGAACAATAATCACATCAGTTGGGGATGTGGTCTTTGACAGCACATACTACAAAAATAGAAAAGGTGAATACCGGTATCTTACAGAAGAGATGATAGGCCTATCCAGACATGACAGATTAAGTGAGGGAGCAGAGGTCATGTTGCTTACCGAGGCAATGA
>CAKSGI010000602.1 GCA_934454005.1 uncultured Eubacteriales bacterium
GCTCTATGCTTTTGTATCCGTTTCGGATCAGGCATCTGTAATATCGTCCGGTAAGATTAAGGCTTTCTAATGGAGTGAATGCGTCTGTCATGCGTCATTCTCCGAGGCTTTCCAGAGGAACGTCCAATGCCTCTGCCAATTTTTTTACGGTGCCGAATGCAATGTTATCCAGCGTTATGCGCTCCTGTTCATAATTACTTATAGAGCTTTTTTTGATTCCGGATTTTTTGGCTAACTCTGCTTGCGTAAGCCCTGATGCAAGCCGGGCTTGCTTCAGGGTTGCTTTGTTTTTGCATAAGATAGATAGATCACTATATGTCAGATGATCTGTATGGGAGTTTGGCCAGGAAACCTTTTTCATGACAGAAATGATTGTGTCTATGGTGCTTGTTTCAAGTTCGGAAAGCCATATGAAAATACGTTCTTCTTCTGGAGTCAGTGCAGTTTCTCCTAGAATACGGTTTAATTTATCTATGTTTATGCCCTGATCTTGAAAAGATAAATTACTTTGATTTTTTTCAATAGGTGGTTGTTTTATCATTTAATATCTCCTTTTTCTTTTATGGCATATCTGGAACGTATTAACCAAGCAGGTACTAATATTTTTCCTGATATTCCATTATTTTTTTTATTGCATCTTCTAAAACTTGTTATACTTAGATTATACGCTTACAAGCGTATAATTCAATTGACATATTGTACAAAAATATACGCTTATAATCGTACATTATGTACGCTTGTAAACGTATTACATTGCGGATAGAAATAAATTGTCTGATAACTTTCTGATCGAAAAGTTATAAAGATTTTTTTTGAAAACTGTAATTGTACCTAAATCTTACACAATTTATTTCAGGGACGTTTATATGATTGTGATCCGCTGCTTCTGTTAGGTCCTTTTCGGTACAGAATCACAAATTTTGTCGTTTTGGGAAACAGTTCGCAAAACCCTGCTTTTAGGAAATGTTAATTTTATCAGGCGTGTATTTAAGGGATTTTTATTAGATAGTGCATATTTGAGAAAATTAAGGAATAACGGTATATGCATATTTGGTTCAAATTTTCTGAAATCTCTTTGTCTGGCATTTACTCAAAAACACCAGACAAATTATGATTACAGGAATTATTATAGCATATATTTTATCCTATTTCATTAAATTTATATTGTCTGCGCATGACATTACTAACATCATTATGATTATAGCAATAATCGGTCCAATCCGATCACTTATCTTTCTGGATGTTTCGTCAGGGATAGTAAATAGTTTTTTTAATAACCGTTTTATTATTTCAGATGTTAATTCAATGATGTATTCTATTATGTTGGTTAAAAAAAGGTCAACTAAAAAGGTAAGAAATGTTTTTCTCATGTTTTTTTCCTCCGATGTATTTTTACTAAATATGGTATATACCCGCCTTTATGATCAGGGATTTTTTATGTCATATATAAGTATGTGTGAGTTCATTACATAGAAAAAATTTAGAATATGCATATAATTTTGAAGGTACTATTGGTTAAAGAAAAATGTGGCGCTGGATGTCGCTGTGCCGGTAATTTGACTTGGCGTGCGCCAGAAATAATTGATGCACTTTACCGCTGTCACTGCACATATGCTGCTATTCGATCAGAAGGAAGCCGCAGCTCCGGAAGTCGCTGCACCTGTAATTTGACTTGGCGTGCGCCAGAAATAATTGATGCACTTTACCGCTGTCACTGCACATATGCTGCTATTCGATCA
>CAKSGI010000603.1 GCA_934454005.1 uncultured Eubacteriales bacterium
AGCAACTGACTTGTAATCAGTAGGTTGTGGGTTCGATTCCTATTTTCGGCACCATATCGAAACAACAGGATTGATACTAATTATATCAGTCCTTTTTTCATTTTTAAGGGCTATTTCGCTTATTTTAGGCATAAACCGCTTGATTTAGGCGAAGTGATGAGTATCCCTAAAGTTGGACTAGAGAAATCTAGAAAGACTGAGTGGTACTTTTATTATGAGATTAAAAGATGAAGATTTAAAAGAAATAGCAAAACTTATTGATAAAGGTTGGAGTCTTTATCAACTAGCAAATAAATATAATTATCCAAATGGAACAATGTATAAATATAGTTGGTCGATATAAAAAACATGGTTTAGATGGAATATTACATGGCGAATCAAAGACTTTTATCATTGAAGAAAAAATAGTAATTATAACAAAGATATTACACTGGAGAAAGTAAATCATCGCTGGCAATTTAATTAAATAAATCTTTTTCAGTTATAAGGCAATGGATTTCCAAATATGAGAAATTCGGGTATAATGGTCTTATTGATAATCGAAGAAAGCTAGGCTTCTCTAAAATGGGTAAATCAAGAAAGAATCAAGAAAAAATTTCTACTGATGAAGCAATGGCACCAATAACTGATACCGAACGTGAAGAATTAAACAGATAAAAAAAGAAAATTATCAGTTACAAATGGAGAATGAATGCTTAAAAAAACTCCAAGCCTTAGTTCAAGAACGTCAGAACCGTCAAACGAGAAAAAGTGAAAACACTTAATTAGCTAAGGTATATATTTCCTCTAGATGATTTACTAAAAATATGTAGAATAGCAAAATCAAGTTATTATTAGGATTAAAGGTTAAAGAATCAAAAGATAAAGAACTACGTGATAAAATACTTAAAATATATCATAAATCACATTGTT
This sequence comes from uncultured Eubacteriales bacterium, assembly GCA_934454005.1. Next base: position 913 of record CAKSGI010000603.1, read on the forward strand.
GATATGGTTTTAAGTGTATTACACTAGTTTTAAACAATGAATTTAATGAGCCAATTAACCATAAACGTGTGCAACGTATAATGCATGAACTTGGTATATTTGGTATCCAAGGTAAGAATGGAAAATACCATTCATACAAAAATGATAATTGAGATACTAAAGAGAATCTTCTTCTAGAAAAAGAAATAGATGAAGAAAAATATAAAACTGTATTTAAACGTCATTTTGAAACAACAGGTCCTAATCAAAAATGGGCAACTGACGTATCAGAATTTAAACATCAAGATGGTAAGCTTTATTTATCATCGATTCTTGATATGTTTGACGGTTCAATAATATCTTATGACATCGCAGTACATCCTGATTTTAATCAAATTAAACTAATGATGGTTAAAGTATTTAATCAATATGATAATCTTGAAGGATTAATATTCCATTCTGATCAAGGGTGGCAATATCAAATGAAGCAATATGGTCTTTGGCTAAAATCTAGAGGTATAAAGCAATCGTTCTCTAGGAAAGGAAACTGTATAGATAATTCTTTGATGGAAAACTTCTTTGGATTATTAAAAAATGAAATGTATTATGGTCATGAATATGAATTTAAAACCATTGATGATCTTAAGAAAGATATTGAAGAATACATCAAATGGTACAATGAAGAAAGAATAAATGTAAAAAGAAAAGGATTGAGTCCACTTCAATATAGACAACAATCCTTGTCACAATTATAATATTAAATTATCTTGTCCAAATTATTTGGTACCCAGCACAAATAATTACGCTTTTTTTATAAGTATCCTTGACTTAAGGTACATATTAAAG
>CAKSGI010000604.1 GCA_934454005.1 uncultured Eubacteriales bacterium
GAGCTAGTCTATAGACACTATATGAAAGATGGAGTTTTGCCTGTAGATTATTGGAACATTCCAATTATAAATCAATCATCAGCAGAAAGAATAGGTTATCCTACTCAAAAGCCAGAAGAATTGCTTGAGAAGATAATCTTAGCTTCGTCAAACGAGGGCGATATAGTTATGGACTTTTTTGCTGGCAGCGGAACTTCTCTTGTAGTTGCGGAGAAGTTAGGTAGACGTTGGATTGGTTGCGATATTGGGAAATTATCCATATATACCATACAAAAAAGATTGCTTACGCTGTCGTCGCCTGCTTCTTTTTGTTTGGTTAATGCAGGCTGTTATAATTTGGAAACAGTATTTAATTTGGAAAGAGACAAATACTATAATTTCGTTTTAGATTTATTCCATATCGATAGGCAAGAAACAAAGATAAATGGAATCAAGATAGATGGTAAACGTCGTGGAGATTTGGTAAAGGTGTTTACGTTTCAGGATTTTGAAAATAATACGGCGATTGATGAAAGTTATATCGATGAATTGCATTCACAAATTGGTAGTCGTGTAGGGAAACGTTTTTATTTAATTGCGCCAGAAATGAACGTAGATATTGTTGGTGATTATTATAAAATAGGAGACGTAAAATATTATTTGCTTAGAATCCCTTATCAAGTAATTGCCGAATTACACAAATTGAAATTTAAAAAGCTACAACAACCCAATAAGAAAGAAAACATTAACTCTATAGAAAATTCAGTAGGTTTTTACTTTAATGAAATACCCGAAGTAAAGTCTAGGCTTAGTATTCAAAATAATAAAGTTAAAATTGAAATAAGTAGTGTTACGTCACCATATATGCAACTTGATAATAACAAACCTATTGATAAGATTTTAGCAATGGTGTTACTAGACACGAGCGCTAATGAGAATTTCATTATGCAGGAAGTTTATTTTGCAGATGAAATTGAAACAGATAAAGGATACATTATCGATATTGATTCAGCTAAATGTTTAACTAATAAGATAAAACTAATATACGTAGATATTTTCGGTAACGAATTTAAGGAAGTTTTGGAGATAAAATAAATGGAAGGAATAATTAAAACTGATATAAAAAACTTGGTTTTAAAAGTTAGTTCAAATTATAATCATGCAGCATTAAACTTAGAGGAATGGCAGGACTTTTTGGATGTTTTATGTGGTGACCGTGAATATCAAAAAGAAGCAATAAAAACAGCTTTAGTGTTCTTAGCTTCTGGCGAATATGACATGATAAATAATTTAGTTGCGGAAAACTATGAAAAGAATGAAGATATTAAGACCATATATTCTTCATTATCGCAATATTTAAGAGATTTACAGTTACCAAATATTTTATCAGCTACAATAGATTTAGCAACAGGAACTGGTAAAAGTTACGTTATATTTGGTGTTTGTTTCATTATGATGGCTATGGCAAAAGTTAAACGAACCTTAATTTTATGCCCATCTTTAACTATTGAGTCAGAACTAAATAAAAAGTTTCAAAATCTTTTATGTAGAGAAGATTTGCTTAGCGCTGTTCCTGATAAGTATATGCCGTGTGCATTTCAATTGACAAATGCAAATCAAACCATTACAAATGGAGATATCTGTATTGAAAATATTCATGCAGTTTATACTAATACGGGTTCTTCTATAAAGGATAGTTTTGAAAACACGGGTGATGATACTCTTGTTTTAAGCGATGAAGTTCATCATGCCTATAAT
>CAKSGI010000605.1 GCA_934454005.1 uncultured Eubacteriales bacterium
CATATATCCCTTGCTAGGATACCATTCATTATAGATTCTATTAAGAGCAAATGATATTTCCGCTAGTATATTAGCTTCTATTGCAGCATCAGGCCATGTTGGATATATTTCGCTTGATGCTACATTTTTTATGTAATCTACAAAAGGTACTGTTATATTTTTTGCTGCTTCATTAGGTGCTCCCAAATGTACTACAACATCTGTAGGGATAGTAGGATAGTTAATTATTCCATTATTCATTGTTACCTTCTTCCATTAAGTAATCATTAGAAAAACGTATAGGTTGAATAATTTTTAAATCACTGAAAACTGCAATCTCATAATCTTTTTTTTCTTGAGATTCTGGATTTTCTGCTTCTATTTCATAATTTGTATAAAGAATGTCACTAGCTTGTTCTATATCTTCCTTAGCTAATTTAGCGGGAAGTTTTATATCATCAATAATTCCACTAGAATCTGTTGTACCTTCGAAAAAAATTACCTTATCGTTCCCAATATTTTTATATACTTTTATATTTATGTCTTCTAATGGAAAAGCTTGATTAGCAACAAAAGCTTGAACCTTTAAAGTACCTTCACCAGCATTCTCTTCTATAAAAGTTTTATACTTATCTTTATCAAACATAACTTCATTCATATTTTTACCTCCTTAAATAATTAATTCTTGCCCTACACTTATCAAATTACTTTGTAAGTTATTTTTTCTTTTGATTTCATCAACAGTTGTATTAAATTTTTTAGCAATACTATACAAGCTTTCTCCTTTTTGAACAGTATATTTTGTTACAGAATTATCATTAGCCACTGGAATATTTAATTCTTGCCCTACCGATAAATTATTATTTTTCAAATTGTTAGCATTTTTTATAGCATCAACAGTTGTATTATACTTTCTAGCAATATTATATAAATTATCTCCTTTTTTAACTGTATAAACTACATATCCATTAGTTGAAACCTCAAAATCTTCACCTATGCATTCTTCAACTACATTGTTACTAGAACTATCTTCAATTAGTAATGTCTGACCTATCGATAAATTATCATTAGTTAAATTGTTGTCCTTCTTTAGTTTATCAACTGTAGTATCAAATTGCTTTGCAATACTATATAGACTGTCTCCTGATACTTTTTTTATGGAGCATTTTTAAATTTAAATATAATATCTATTGTTTTATCCTGATAGATATAAATTTTTTCCACTAAATTAATTATTAGTTCTCTCGTTGGATTATTTAATGACAAAAATTCATTAATATATTTTTTTATTTCTTTATTATCTTTCTTTTCAATCCCTATTTGCATTTTTTTAAAACTATCAATACTGTTTTTATTCTTATTTATTTCTTGCTTGATATTTTCACTTATTCTTAAATATTGTTCATCATCAATTATACCTTTAAGTTTATCCATATAAATTTTATCCAGATTTTCAATCTGCTTATTATTAATTATTTCTAAATTTTCAATTTGTTTTTTTGCTTTTAAGCTCACATCTTCAAGCTCTATATTTCCTATTAAATTCTGAATTTTACTCTTATCTAAATATTTCTCACATACATCCTTAATACTATCTATAATTACCTTTTCTAACACTTCATAATTATTTGTATGTGTTGTGCAAACATGGTGCTTTGAATATGTTTTATAGTAATTACAAACGTTATAACTTCTACCAGTCTTGTTTTGATATCTAATAGTTATGCGATGTTTACAGTCACCACAATATAAT
>CAKSGI010000606.1 GCA_934454005.1 uncultured Eubacteriales bacterium
AATAAATTCAATGACAGATAGTTCTGAGCGGATAGAAACACAGCTTAGTTTATATCATTTCAAAGAATATGAAATAGGTATCCCTATTGATGCATTTACCAATGGTGAGTATGACCATTACCTAGATGCTCTTACTATGCTTTTATATGCGAAAGATCAAGCATTATATACGGGACTCCCAATATATGAGAATGAGGAAAATCAAAAATATGTCCCAACATTATCAACATTAGCATTATTAAGCACAATGAATTTAATGCATGTACTTAGTCCCATAAGCAATAATATTTTAATTCCTGAATCATATTTGGATTTTTTTAATGAAAGATATCGCAGGGCAAAGGAATTGAGTTATTCGTCTCAAGGAAGGTTAGTAAATGTAAACAATCAATTGGCATTAATCCCCAATGATTCTTCGCAGATCGATATATGGGAAAGAATTGTTGACTTTTGCATGAAATGTAACAATGTGAGGATATCAGATGAAGAACGCATTGGATTTTCTATAGGAGAAGATATAAATGGGGAGCAGTTTATATCTGTAGCTCAGTTGCATTCAATACATTTGGATTCCTTTATTTTGGCGAAAAAAGAGCAAGCGACCCTTTTGTGCGATGATTTATTCTTCAGGAAATTGGCTACATATGGGCAAATCAGAAATCTAAATTTTGCATCACTGCTGAGACATTATGAAGACAATGATTTTGTCGTCCCGATTATAATAGAATTATCAAAAACTAATTATTTGTATATTCCGATTATAGCAAGAACGGACGATGAGTTAACAGAATTAGAGAAAAACTTATTACAAGGAGAGTTAAAGCAGAAATATTATAGTGACATGTTAACAATGCATCATAATATGCGGCAAAAAATTATCCGTGAAATTATGGGTGAAGACATAGAATTTGAAGAGGAAGAATAAAGTGTTAGCCTTAGATTAGTTAATCTTGCAGAAAATTGTAAAATAGCAAGATTTGATAAATCTCAGCATTAGGAGAAGTATAGTAATGACAAAAATCCTATTTATCTGCCACGGCAGGATATATGATGGGAAAGAAAAATGTTGAAATTTCAACGATTATTAAAGTAAAAACTTTGATTTTGCCACGGATCTACCACAACTCAAATAGTCGATACGGGAAGATATAATAAGCAATAAGAAGTTGCCATTTGAGTGTATGATGATTATACATTTGTGGGAAAGCCTTATAAATTGTATGATAAGAAAAAACGAAAGGATCGGTGGGGAAGATGATAAAGAAATACAGGATCAGGCTCACGGAAGATGAGCAGAACATCATCATAAATGGATTATTGAACTGGAGGAACCAGCTTATCAAAGAGGGAAAATATACGACTGATGCGATAGACGATCTGCTTCTGAAACTTCTTGACTGATCGTCAGCAGTAGCGCATATCCGCCTGAAAAGGGCACTACATAGCCATTCCAATACGGGAGTGGCTTTTTTTGTACCTGAAACAGGAGGATGATGAAATGAAAAAAGTAGGATTTACGATCGAGTTTGGAAAAACAGAAGATGAAAAAGAACGTGGTGAGAACTTCGTATCAGGGATAGAAGCTCTGGCCAGGATGACAGAGAAACGCTTTTCAGATGCAGTGCATGATGCAGGGCTGGAGTTCGATGCATATGTCGATGCCCTTGATGAGATCAGCAGCCATACCGATGAAGGAGACTATGAGACAGCAGTGGAGCTCATCTATCTTC
>CAKSGI010000607.1 GCA_934454005.1 uncultured Eubacteriales bacterium
TAATAATAGGGCGTATAACATAACGCCCTTAACTATTAATATAATAGAATATGCGAAAGAACATGGGAAAAAGGTGAATTATTTAGAAAATTTGGAGAAAAGTAAAAGTGAATAAGAAACATTTAATATTCTTAGCAATAATAATCTTAGTAATATTAGGTATATGCATATGGCTTTTTTGTAATAAAAACTATAAAAATATTACCATAAAAGAAGATGATATATGTATTGGAACAATGTGTTATTCATATATGTTAGGAATTGATGCAGGTACGGAATACTTAGTTTCTATATATTACAATGATGGAAATGCATATAAGTATGAAGTTACTGAAGGCAATATAACAATAGTGGGCTATAGAGCAGAAAACAAAAAGGTTAATGGAATAATTAATTCCAAAGATGATTTGATTAAACTAGATGAAAAATATAAAAGCAAGAAATCTGGCAATCTTGGAGAAGCATATATTGAGTACAAGGTTAAAGGCAAAGAAAAAGTAAAAGATATAAATGATTTTATAGAAGAAGTATTTAGTTATAAAAATGAGAAGATAGAAAATGATAAATGAAAATAAAGAAGAAAATACCAAATCTAACATAAACTGTGAAAAATAGGCAAATGCAAAACATACCTAAAACTGCTGAAAAATAAGGCTTTTTTCCATTTAATCATCTTTCGTAATTTGATTAAATTTTATTGAAACTCGTTGATTTTGATGGAAATAAAATAGATTGGAAGGGAGGAGTTATATGAATAATAATAAAATAGAAACTATTTCAAATTTATTTGAAGATAAAGAAATTAGAAGTGTATGGGATAGTGAAAAAGAAGAGTATTATTTTAGCGTCGTAGACGTTATAAATGCTCTAACAGATAGTCCTGAACCAAGAAAATATTGGTCTGTTTTAAAAAGTAGGTTAAAAAAAGAAGGCAGTGAAGTGACTACAAATTGTAGTCAGTTGAAAATGTTAGCACCAGATGGAAAAAAACGTTTAAGAGATGCAATGACAACTCGTGATATTTTTAGACTTATTGAATCTGTTCCAAGTAGCAAAGCAGAACCTTTTAAAGTTTGGCTTGCAAATTTAGGTAGTGAGAGAATTGATGAAGTATTTGATCCAGAAATTGCAGTTAATAGAGCAGTGCAATATTATCGTAATAAAGGATATAATGATGAATGGATAAAAGCAAGATTAAATGGTATTGTAGATAGATTTAAACTTACTGATGTTTGGAAAGAGGGAGGAATAACTAAGCCAATTGAATATGCACTTTTAACAAATGAAATATATAAAGGATGGTCTGGAATGAAAGCTAGTGAGTATAAAAAGCTAAAAGGACTTAGGAAGGAATCTTTAAGAGATAATATGACAGATATAGAAGTGGCACTTACTAATATAGGAGAGATCGCAACAAGAGATATAGCAAGAGAAGAACATCCACAGGGATTAAAAGAAAATTTAAATGTTGCTAAGCGTGGTGGAGGAGTTGCAAAAGGAGCAAAAGATTTATATGAGAAGGAAACTAAAAAATCTGCCATATCTAAAAGTAATAGTTTAAATTATAAATATATAGAAGAACAAAAACAAATTGAAGAAAAAAAAGGTAAATAATATGGCTGAAAATATTATTAATGAAGATAGAATAAAATTGAACAAGTATAATGAGCATATAACTAGTTTAGAAGACCTGTTGAAAAGTGTTACTATAAAAGGCAATTATGAAC
>CAKSGI010000608.1 GCA_934454005.1 uncultured Eubacteriales bacterium
CCACTTCCTCTTTTAATTCTATTTGTAATTGATTATCGGGATTTTGATTTTCCATATCTTTTATTATTGATTGATTCTAATTCTTCTGCTACAAAGATACAGATTATGTTTTATAGTAAAGACAAATGCCTTGCACTCTTTTCCATAGAATGCAAGGCATACGAAAACAATTTTTTATTTGAATCCAAAGCATTTTTTAATCAATATCTGGAAAAAGCAGATATTTGAAGAAAAAACAGGAATGGATTTTAAATTATCTCAGGCTATATTAAAAGCGGTAATCAACAATAAGCAGCGAACGATAAACTCAATACATTAATTAGTGTATTCCAATTTACCGTTCACCGTTCAGTATCTACCGCTCACTATCAAGAGTTAGGTGTCAATTTTTCTTTCACCTCAGTCGCTTTATCAGCTACTTTTCCGGCTACTTTGGCACCAGCCTTCACGGCTTTGTCTTTTGCTTCGACTACTGCCAGTTCGGCATCAGCCTCTATTTCATGAAGAGCATTGTACACATCATTTTTCAGTTTTTTAGCTTTCGCCGTGCGCGAAAAATGATAAACCAGCGCACCGATGGCAGAACCGATTCCAAGTCCTACCAGGAATTTTGCATTTCCACTTCCCATAAACTATTATTTTTTATATAACCACAATAAACGATACTGTCTCGTTGCGAGAAATACTCCCCTCACCGGGAGCGGCTGAAGAAGGAGGCTATCCAGAGAAATAAGATCGCACCGACAACCGAAGTAATCAGACTACCGATAATTCCGGTTGCTGCCAGTCCTAGAAGGGCAAACACCCAACCGCCCAGCACACCGCCTATAATCCCTAATAAGAGATTGACCAAAAGGCCGAATCCTCCTCCACGCATTATCTTACCGGCAAAATAACCGGCAAGGATACCTATCAAAATGTACCAGATAAAATTCATAATGCTTGATTTATATTGTTTTGATATAGGAACGCTGCAGGCACAGGAATGTTCGGTAAATAAAGAGGGAATTAACGACTATTGATAAACCGGACGCTGAAAACAGTAAAATCTGATCTGTTTTTCGAATAGACACATTGTAACACTTGATAAAAGAGATTATCTTTGTCCAAAAGAAAATCTTAAGGCCTATGAAAAATATTAATTACAGTATAAAAAAGCAATTTAAAATATCGGACGAAGGAATCTGTTTGTTGCCCATGCTCCTTAGAGCGCTCTGTCGGCTTACTAAAAAACAGCTGTTACTACTGGAAGAAATCTATTCCAATTACTCCTCGTCCACAGAAGGGGAAATCATCACACAATCTCACCGGACGGTGAATGCAAAAAAGATCCCGACTTCTTTTTCGTATGAAGGAGGCATCACACTCGACACGGAAACATTACACTATAGCAGCCCAAGTGAGAAGTTTGCAACAACTTGGAAAAATATATTATTTCACACCATTTCTATCAGAATAATTATCGGACTCCATAAAAGTAATATGGAACCGTCCGAGTGGAGAGAAAGCATTCACCAGAACACATATCAGAAATTTCACCGCAAACATAGAAGACGATTGCCATTATCATTCCGTGACGGTATACATAATACAAAAACAAGGCTTCCGACGCATTCAACCAAGACGCTCCAAAGTAAACCGGCTTCTATCGGGGGGAACACATTACCCAACCTGAACAAAGTAAAGGCAATAGAATGAATTTAATAATAATGACAGCAGCACAGAT
>CAKSGI010000609.1 GCA_934454005.1 uncultured Eubacteriales bacterium
TGCATATAAGTATTTGCAAAGAGAATATGATAGTAGTTTTAAAATAAGGAACACTACAGCACTAGTATCATCGGATCATGCATATGATTCAACAGTTTACCCTCGTGGAGTCTTTTTATATATGGAGTATGACAAAGATGATACACATTATCAACACAATTGTGCAGGTAGAGTATATTTAGATGGAAAAAGAGTACTTGAAGAAAAGGTAACTTATGAATGGGAAGGTTGGGGGCATTTGACAATGGTTATTGATCCTACATATCTAACGGAATTAAATAAAGAATATTATGCCTATGCTACAATTTATGATTATGATACAGGAATAGAGGAAAAAATATGTGGCATTTATTTTGTATTATACAAGAATGTTTTATTTGAAAAAGCAAATGTAAAACTAAATCAGATAGCCGGAAAAGAACAGATAAAGGTTAGTTGGATGCCTGTTGAAGGAGCTAAAAGGTATCAACTGTATCGTAGTAAAAACGATGAAAATCAATATAAATTATTGTATGATACAGGAATTGAAACAGTATATGAATCTATGCAGGGAAAAAAATATTTAGATTCAGCAGTGGTTTCCGGGAGAAAATATTCATACTATGTAAAAACATATTTTGATTATAATGAAGCAAACTCTGACTCAGAAAAGGCAGAAATAGTTGTAGATATTAACGCAGACGGGGCAATTCCACCTGAAGAGATACCAACAACCGTAAATCAAGAGACAACTACAGAACTACAGACAACTACTCTAGAGCCAAATGAATTTCCACCAGCAATAAAAGAAACAACGACAGTGGAGACGACCACACCATACCAGCAACCAACAGATGAGGCTGCACAAACGTCAACAACTGTGACTACAGAAACATCAACAAAGGAGATTGCACAAACATCAACAACTGTGGCTACACAAACAACCACAGAAACAACAACTACCAAGGTTAATTTGGAGACCACTACAAAAACAAAAGGATCAAATGTACCTAAAAAGGTAAAGAAGAGTATTCATCTGAAAAGACCGGTTCTTAAAGTAAAAAGAAAATCAAAAGCAAGACAAATATATTGGGGAATCATTTCAGACAAAAGTTCTGGCATTGAATTATACATGAAAAACGGAATGGGAAAATATAAAGTATTTAGAAAGATAAATATCACCACAAGGCTTAAAAGGCGCAAAAAGAAAAAGGGAATAGTGGGTATTTTAATTTCAAATAAATCGCTGGTAAAAGGTGTAAAATACAAATTCAGGGCAAGAACATTTGTAAAAGTAAATAAAAGAAAAGTTTATAGCAAATGGTCGAAAATTGTAATTATTAAAAAATAAAAATGGGAGACAATAATGGATTCTATTTTAGGCAGAACAATATTAGGATACAACGTAATAGAAAAAATAGGTTCAGGTGGATTTGGTGATGTATATAAAGTAGAGCGAAGTAATATTGTAGGGAAAACTACAAGAGCTTTGAAGGTTATTACATTACCAAGAGATGATGAATACCTTGAAGTATTAAACTCCATGGGTGGAGACAGAAATAAAACCAATGCATACTTTCAAAAAAAATTGAATCGTGTGGTTAACGAAATAAGAGTTTTTTCACTTATTTCAGAAAAAGACAACCACAACATTGTTTCTTATTATGAAAACGATGTAGAGAAAATTGGCGAGTACAGATATAATATTTACATTTTGATGGAATTGCTTACACCATTAAATAAGTGG
>CAKSGI010000610.1 GCA_934454005.1 uncultured Eubacteriales bacterium
TTTTGAAGCAGCAAAACAATTTTGAATAAAGAATTTAATTTCAAAAATTCAAAATGCAAATTTTAACGATAAAATATCATTTGATGAGATTACTCTTTATTTAAAGAATAGTAAACTATCAAAATACGTTGATAAATGTACTAAACGATATTCAATTGTGTTATTTCCAATAAATTTTTCTAATCCAACACAGATTAATTGGATTAAAAAACAATATAAGTTGAATACTGGAATAGAAAGAAATGATTTATCTTTAAAAGAATATCAAGAAAAAGAAATAGAAACTTTTAAAATGTATTTAGAAAATTCGTCTGGCGCTATTATTTTTGTAAATGGAATTGCTCTTATGTTTCTTAATACTCAGCATGGTATAAGTAAACAAACCGTAACTCATGAATTATATCACTATTTTCAAGAAATATTTAATTTTGATAAAGTTTTATTTAATTCTGATAAGTTTATTGATATTCCAGAATTACTTTTATCTAAAGAGCAAGTAAAATATCTTTTATCAGAAGATGAATTTTTACCGCATATAAATGAATTAGCAGAAGTTTTAACTAAAATTTATTTCAAATATTTTAAAAATAAAATGAGTAAGAATGAATTTTTAGATAAGTTTAAAAATCTTATAAATAAAAATTTTTATGATATTTTAAAAACAAATTTAGCTAAAATTTATAGAAAAGAAAATAAAAATGATTTAAATTCATTTGTAGTTTTACCTGCATGTAAATTTTTAAATGAAGATTATTTGTTTAAAATAGGATTGAAATCTTTAGAAACAGAGTTTATTTATAAAACATATTTTTATTAAGGAAAGGAATAAAATGATTAGTTTTGATAAATTTAAAGAACAAGTTACTCTTGGATATATGGCTTGCGGAAATAAAGTAAGTGTATCAATGTATTTTTGTAATAAATCAAATTCTTTATTTACTAAACATATTGAAGTTACAATTAATGCATATGTTGGTCCTGGTCAACATTTAGAAATGCCATTTGATAAACTTAGAGAATCTATCACTGATAAAATTTATTACTGGTATCAAGAATTGAAAGATAAACTTGAAAAACTTTATCCAGAAGAACCACCAAAAGAAAAAGATGAAGAAATGATTCAGCTTGAATTTAACTTTTAAATTAATTTTGTTATTATATTAATATAACAAATTTGAAAGGCTAGAAAAGATGTATATAGTTTCTGCAAAGAATAACAGAGTTCTTATTAAGAATGGTAATGAATATCATATTGTAATGGTTAAATCATATGATGATAATTTCATTTATACATCTTTTAAAAAATATCCCATTAAAAATGTTTGTGCTGGAGTTGCACTTTCTGAATATTCAATTGTTAAGTATTTAAATTTTAAATTTGATCCGTCATTGAAAGTAGAAGATTCTTTTGATGATTTCATTAAATTTAATCTTGAAAAAATAAATCTTGAATATGTGTTAAAAACAAAACGAGATCATCAAATTAAGTTTAGAACAGAAGTTTTTGTTAAAATTAATAATAATCTCATTTATGATTCTGTTGCAAAAGTAGACAAAGAATTTGTATATTTTGATACATGGAAATGCAAAAGATCTGATATTTATTGTATTGTTCTTCCTAATGGAAAACGCAAATTTCGTTTTAAATTTAATACGCACGTTAAGTGTAATTATAATGTTAATGATGTCCCACTCATTTAATCTTCATTAATTGTAATGAAAAT
>CAKSGI010000611.1 GCA_934454005.1 uncultured Eubacteriales bacterium
GCTGGTTGCATCTTTTAATTTCCATAATATCACTTCCTATTTTTGTGCATTTGCTCACTTTTTGAAATGCCACTTTAGAAAAGTGGTCGTTCTGCCATTTTTCTAAAGTGAGTTTACGATAAATCGAACGGAAAGCCCATGACTTTAGTCATCGGGAGTAGTCAGTGCTGATCAACTATCAAGACTGGTGAAATTGAGCAAAAAATCAAAAATCCCCATAATTGTAATTCCATTATCGTTTCTCCATGTTGGCTGATTATTGCCCACAATGATAATCTTTTTAAAAGAATCTGGGATTTTTATTAAAGATGCCTGTTCTTGTTCAATTTTTTCTTTGGTAGGTAATGCATATGCAGATTGTATATAATATCTATTTCCTGCTTGGTTTACTACAAAATCTACTTCAAGCTGTTTGCGAACTGCTGTTCCATTTTCATTAATCCTTGTTTGAACAACACCAACGTCTACATTGTATCCTCTATAAATTAATTCATTGTATATAGCATTTTCCATAAGATGAGTTTCTTCATATTGTCTAAAATTCAAAATGGAATTTCTTAATCCTAAATCTGTATAATAATATTTTGCTGGAGTGCTGATATACTTTCTGCCTTTAACATCATATCTTTCTGCTTTTTGGATTAAAAAACTTTCTTGAAGATACTTCAAATAGTTGACGATTGTTGGCATACTAATATCCTTGTTTCCATAGCTGTTAAAGGTATCTGATATTTTTTGCGGATTTGAAAGAGAGCCAATTGCTGACGCAATAACTTTCATTAGGGATTCCATTCCGTTTTCATCTTTAATATTATATCTTTCACAGATGTCTTTTAGATAGATTTCTTTATTTAGTCTATCTAAATATTTGCTTTTAGATTCTCTGTCAGGTTCAGACAAGATATGAGGTAATCCGCCAAAATACAGATAGTCGTTCCATGCATCTATTTTTTCTTTTCCTGATGCAGGATAATATTCTGAAAAAGAAAGTGGAGTAACATGTATTTCATCCCCTCTGCCTCTAAATTCAGTCATAATGTCAGTTGAGAGAAATTTTGAATTACTTCCAGTAATATAAACATCCACATTTTCTTTTCTTAATAAAGAATTTAACACGCCATATAATCGAATTGGGCTATCAGGATTTTTCATTTCTTCTTTTGTTATTGCATATTGGGCTTCGTCAATAAAAATGTAGTATTGCTCATTTTTGTTGACGAGCTTATTTTTTATATATCTATTTAAAGCATCTGGATTGCAATATTCAGCAAAATCAATATCATCTAATGGAATGCAGATGATATTTTCTTCCTTTGTATTTGTGGAGATTAAATAATCATAAAATAATTTAAACAACAGATAGGATTTTCCGCATCTTCTAATTCCAGTAATTACCTTTATTAATCCGTTGTGTCTTTTCTCTATTAATTGCTTCAGATATTTGTCTCTTTTTATTTCCATAAATGCACCTCTTACTTTAGAAAAGTGGCATTTCTGCCATTTTTCTAAAGTATGTTTAAATTATATCCTAGTAAATTGTTTTAGCAAGATATCCACCTTGTGCAAAATGCGAACATACTCATTCACACTTTTATTATTTTCACTCAAATTTTCACCTTCACTTTAGAAAAGTGGTCGTTCTGCCATTTTTCTAAAGTGTGTTCGAGTTTTCGGGCATACATTGCCGCTACTCGCCAATTAATATCTTCACGACTGTTG
>CAKSGI010000612.1 GCA_934454005.1 uncultured Eubacteriales bacterium
TATTTAGGTGGTAATTTAACTCTTAAATTACAGTTTTTAGATTATGAAAGTTCAAATTTAATGAAGAATCCCGATTTATCTCGTTATACAATTTTATGGGAAAAGTATAATAAAAATACAAATAATTGGGAATATTATTCAAATAATATTGATTTAATTATTAAGAATGCTAAAAAAGATGATTTTACAGAATATAGAATTACATTAACAAATAAAAATACAGATGGATATAGTCCTTCATTAACATTAGAAATAAAAGAAATATCAAAAAATCAGTATGAAAAAGAAAATCCAACTGAAGAACCAACTACAGAACACAAATCAGAATTAAAAGATTTTAATTATAATTGTAAAGTTTTAGGATTAAATAATAATTATAATTATAAAGGTAAAGAAATTAAACCTTCAATACAGGTTTATTCAGAAAATTTAAATGGAACAAAAGCAGAAATTAAACTTGATCCTAAATATTATACAGTAACTTATAAAAATAACATTAAACCTGGAACAGCAAAAATTATTATTACTGGAAAAAGTCCATATTATGGATCAAAAACTATTACATTTAAAATTAAGGCTATAAGTCCTAAATTATCAAAAGTTAAAGTTTCAAAAAAGAAAATTAAAATTACTTGCAAAAAAGTTAAATGTGATGGATATGAATTTAGATACAAAAAATCAACTCTTAAATGGGATAAATCAGCATCTAAATCAGGATGGAAAACAAAAACTCAAAAAAGTAATAAATTTACATCAAAGAAACTTAAAAAGGGTAATTATTTTGTACAGGTAAGAAGTTATGTAAAAGTCGGTAATAAAAAGATTTATTCAAATTATACTTCTAGAGATCAAATGACTTTAGTTGGTAAATCAACAAAAATTGAAAAGGGTAGATATAAACAAAATTTTAAATTTGATGGTAAAAAATATAAATTTTATGCTCCTAAATATGTATCGAAACGCTGGGGCAAATGTCGTGAATGGAATTGTTCTTGGAGTGATGATAGATTATCTGGTAAATATACAAATAAAATACCTCATATTAAATGGATTATTTCTTATAAAAGAGATACTGGTTATATTTGTTTAGCAGATAAGAAAGGTAATATTATTGAAGAAGGTCGTATTGAAAAGATTTATAAATAAGGAGAAAACTATATGAAATTTTACACTGATGGATCTAGAATTAATGGTAAAGAAGGTTTCATTATAGGTTGGAGTGCTGTTTGTGAACTAGGAGTTCTTGCTTCTAGTTCACAAATTGGTGGTTCCAATATTAATGCTGAAATTTTTGCCATTAGAGATCTATTAAAATATTTAACAAACAAAAGAGTTAAAATTTTAGATAATGAAACAGAAGTTGAAATAGTAACTGATAGTTTAACATCTATTCAAATTATTAATGGCTATTTAAAAGATCCTTTAAGTTTTGATTTATCTGAAAGTATTAATTATGTAACAGCTGATAAAATTTCTAATTATATAAAAGAATTAAATGAAAGAAATATAGAAGTTAAATTTAAACATGTTAGAGGTCATGGAAAAGATGATTCTATGGAAAAAGAAGATATTTGGGGAAATTTATTCGCTGATTATGTAGCAACTTCAGAATCTCAAAAATTAAGAGATTCTTTATCTTAAATTTTGTTTAATATTATGGATGTAATATTAATAAGGAGGAATGAAAATGAATACTAAAGAAAACAGTTATATGGAGGT
>CAKSGI010000613.1 GCA_934454005.1 uncultured Eubacteriales bacterium
AGGAGGTTGTGATGGTTAAAATTATTCAAAAAGAAGGCAATGAAAGAACTCGGTGTGATAGATGCCATTCTTTGCTGGAATTTTCGCGGCAGGAAGACGTGAAAAAAGGTGAAAAAGTTTATACAACTTATGATTTTTTGGCAGATTTACGGGATTATAAATATATCGAATGCCCAGTGTGCGGGAATAAAATAGAGGTGATTTAAAATGAGAGATAAAAAAGAACATATATTTAGACGAAAAGTGAGTTTAAAAACGAAAGCATCAGCTTTGTTTTGGATTCTGTTATTTGTAGCAATTGTGATCGCATCTGTCGTATCTTTGATCGTTGCAACGGTAACTACGGCATCTGTCGTACTGTCCTTTGTCTCTAATGTAATCTTTTCGTATTTAGTTGGTATTACTGCTGGAATTGTTTTTGGAATTTTAATATTTAACTTTTTAACGTTTGTGTTTGTATTGATTTTAGAAATGGCTGGGAAGTGAAAATATGTTTACTGTTTTACGAGGTATCGTATACTTTGCGGGAATTCTTGTTTTAACTTTTTTGGAAGGCGGTTTGTTATCCTATATGCAATACATGATGTTGGGAGTAAAATCAGTATGTTGTCTCATTATCACAATATGCCTTATGCTCTTGATTGTTGGTGCATCTGCGAAGTTTTTAGAATGGATTGTTACTAGATAACCAATCGCATTAGCATATGATGATTGCAATATTACATTGCTCTATTCTGACACTACATATTTTTTAAACCGTAAAATTGTATCATGTAGGAACTACAAACAGAAAGGAACAACATTATGAAGTTTAGAATTGTACAGGATTGTTATGCGGATATTTCTCATGCTAGAGGTTATTTTGAAGCCATTATCGAAGCAGAGTCCGAAGACGAAGCTCTTGCAAAAGCCAAAGATGGAGAAACATATGATGAAGATTGGGATTTTGTATTAACAGACTATGATGTGGAGAACTATGATGACTTTCAAGAACCGGAAATTGTGGAGGTTGTGGAATGAAGCTCACGAGAGATCCATTTATGGAAAGATTGGAGACAACTCTACAAGAGCTTATGTTAAAAATTCTTCCACCGTTTGACTTGAAAGATACGGAAGGAAACTATAAGCCAACATATGAAGTTCTTAAATATTTATCCTCATATTATGATCCGAAAATTTACGCATCCTGTGAAGACGCAGAACGAATCGCAGATGTATTGTTAAAGGAATCATATATTGTTCCCGCCGCAGGAGTTCAAGAAGCATTCAAAAAAATAAATAATGAATAGTTTGTTGCGAATTAAATTGAAGAAGCGAAAATAGGAGTTCGGACAATGACTGCCAGAGAATGTAAACGAAAAAGAAATAGAAGAAACATTTCTCGTTTTGATTATGACATTATTGAGTCTAATGAAAGTAAAAAGAAACAAGAACGTAGAAAACGATATGAAGAATACTTTGTCCAGAGATTGAAAGAAAAGGTAATTAGTTAAAACGGGATCGAGGAAAGATAGTTTTATGTATTCAGCACTTGATGTGACACGATACATTATATGGTATTGTCAAGAAAAATCATATGCTATTAACAACCTTAAATTGCAGAAAATATTGTATTTTGCGCAAGCACAGTTTTTGGTTTTTGGCAAGAATAATAAACCGTGTTTCTTTGAAGAAATCGAAGCGTGGAAATATGGACCAGTGGTTCCTGATGTATATAG
>CAKSGI010000614.1 GCA_934454005.1 uncultured Eubacteriales bacterium
ATCGTACTTATCATACATTATTTCTTAGCTATCGTGTCTTGTGGAGATGATGGAATCAGTCTTTTTGGAGCTTGTTATGTCCGTTATTTTGTGTTTTATGCTGTTAGATGGGTTGTTTGGACTTATGCTATGCACTTTGGCAAAGATGAAGAGGCTAAAAAAATCGACTGGAACGAATACGACAGAGCAATGCGAGAGAGAGAAGAGAAAATCGTAAGGGAATATGGGACTCTGGATTATCAGAGAGAGCATTATGATTGTTACAAGGGCTGGAGAGAAAAACATCAAAAACATCATAAGTAACTAAACGTCAGAAATGGTTGAAGCGGCAACCAGCTTTAGGAAGAACTCATTCAACGATGAAGATTCAGCAACATTAGCTCAAGTAGCTACTCAGTATCAGAATATTGCGGACGAAGCAATTTCAGCAAGTGATAGTGCAGATTTCATTATTGCGCAAATGAAAGCGTTTAATATTGAGGCGAAAGATGCTATCACTATTACAGATTCCGTCAATGAGGTTTAATTGTTAGACCTCGCTAAACAGGGTGAACTGCTGGAAAGCTAAAGAGTAATCTACGCTAATCAGCAACCAAGGGTGGATTGGAATATCCATCAAGGCTCAACGACTATCGAAAGCAATCAGGTAATACTTGATAAATGTAACTATTTATGATATAACATAAATAGAATAAGCTGTTAAACAGACGAAGCGAGTAGAGTACACAAAAACGCTATTTGTGGAAGCGCCCTGCACTTTATAGGTGATGATATAGTCTATTCTTATAAGAAATTATAAGTGGTTTTATGCTTTTGAAAGAAGGTAAAATTTTTATAGAAAAACAATGGTGTGTATATGTTCATATTTTCCCAAACGGCAAAAAATATTTTGGAATAACTAGTAAAATCCCAAAGAAACGCTGGGAAAATGGAGCGGGATATTCTCAAGTTGGGCAACCAATTATGTATAACGCCATTCAAAAATATGGATGGGAAAATATTGAGCATAAGATATTATTTAAAAATCTCACGCTTGACGAAGCTCGTGCAAAAGAACAAGAGTTAATTGCTAAATTCAAAACAAATTGCTGTCGATATGGTAATGATTTTGGATATAATATGACCGATGGTGGAGAAGGTACTTTTGGGCACAAAGCTGGTGAAAAGGTTGCGCAAGTTAATCGTAACAGGCTACTAGGTAAAAAAGGAAAAGATTGCCCGAATTCACGGCCAGTTATTTGTGAAGGTGTTGAATATGAAAGCTTAACTCAATTTAAAGAAATGAATGGAAATCCTAAGGGCAATATTCAAGGCTGGTTAAATGGAAAAGTAGGTATGCCAGAATATTGGTACAATAAAAAGCTACAATATAAAGATACTGGTTTTGAAGTGGTTAAAAAGACAACTTGCATAAACCGAAATAAAAAAGTAATGGTTAATGATATCGTATTTAATACATTGGAAGATTGTGCTGAATATTTAGGAATTACTGCTTCTAGCATTTCTTTATATCTTAACGGAAGTCAACGTCCACCAAAAGAAATTATAGAATTAAATTTAAGGTACGAAGATGAAGAATATCATGAATTTAAGCCATTAAGTAATCGCTCCCTTAGTAAGATGAAATGTAGTATTGACGGGAGAACTTTTTCTAGTTATAAAGAGTTGGCTGATTATTTGGGATTAAAGAAAAACACAGTCTGGGCGTGGCTGACT
>CAKSGI010000615.1 GCA_934454005.1 uncultured Eubacteriales bacterium
CAGTCGGTAAAAGTTGATATAATTGAGCTATCCAATTATTGTGTTGATATTTGAAAGAAGCTCCTTTGTATCTGATGTTGACATAATCCGGTAATATGAGATTGCATTCAATTAAAGTCTTTATATCATGTGTGGAACAACTATTGGTAAAAAGATTTGATAATTCCACCTCTAATTCATTGTTTGCCTTTAAAACGACACCACCACTTAAATCATAAAACATATCTTTTTCTCCTTGGAAAATCAAGACTTTTTAGTAGATATAGTATATGAATATTATCATATAAACTTCTACTGTGTTCCATGTTCGTAGTCTCTACAGAGATCGAACCATGTGCAAACAAAAAACAACGCAATACGCCCTTTAGTGGTTTGCATTGCGCTGTTTAAAAATATACATATTTAAGCCATGGGCACGTACAAAGAAAAACGATAAAACTTTACCGTTAGACTTTGTCATGGAAGATTTAGTTAATGCTTGGGGGATACAGAGTATGCGTTGGTTCAACATTGTACGGTCCTCACTTATTTTTTAATATTTACATAGGGTATCTGAGTCTCCTTGGTTTCGCTGGAATGAATTAAGCAATCTGAACAAATTCAACTTAACTTATCATTGCTATATAAACAATATATCTATTCGCCAAGCATTCCCTTAAAATATAAAATATATTCGTATAAATTGTCAAGAAAAGGGCTGCTGGTTATTGTTTTTGACCACTGCTATAACCGGTTTCAGATTTAAGGATAGGTTGTGATAGTTTCAAAATTAACTCTATATCGGTGCAATCATTCAAGCAGAAATTTGAGAGTGAAAGATATATTTTATGCGGATGAAACAGAATAGTTGACACTTCTGGTAGATAGACCTGCACGTGTTCAATTTCGTGTTTAGAATCATCTACAAACAGCATGCTTCTAATTTGCTTTGAAAGTTGTTTCAAATTTTCCACCTTTGGTTGCCAATTAACAGCAAGCGATATATATCACAAAGAATCATTCCACTATCCTCGGCAAACATATGCTGAATATCTTTTAAATCATTTTTGCTATAAATAGTTAGAATCACGCCATAACCATGAAATGATAGCCAAAAACGTTGAAAGTTTTGATATGATTTTCCCCTGACTATATTTCCGAGTTAAAGGTTTTCTATTCCATCTTCTGCTAAAACACCTTCCCACAATACACCATCACAATCTAAAACAGCACATTTTGTTCCCTTGTGATTTTTATTTGCTTATAAAGATCTTGTACTACTGTATACAGAAAAGCTTTCCATTGTTACGTTGCATATTTCTCATACTGTCATATTATTAGTTCTGTTTGGAATCCGTTTTTGCAAACTGCGCTTGCAAGGCCATAGGTAAAAAATATCCCATACTTACAAATAATTTTTCGTGTTCTTACTCCGAAATCGATTTACTTCGCATTCTCTACATACCATCAATATGAAATGTATTTTTAGCTTAAACGCTGTATATATTTGTTTTTTATTTTTTTGCATTTTAACACATTTGTCTCATTTTGTCAATATTTAGTTTAGTTATTTTTGAATTTATTGTATAATCTCAGATATTATCGTAGATATTTGTACTTTTACTTGTTTATTTGTCGAAAATTCGCCATTATATATTATATATTTAGTTTAGTTATTTACTAACAATTATAGCAAAAAGAAATTGCCGTTCAAAACGAACGGCAATAACTCAGT
>CAKSGI010000616.1 GCA_934454005.1 uncultured Eubacteriales bacterium
TATTTTCTTATGTTTTATAGAAAATTTATCTATACAATATGTAATAACAATAATGAATAAAGGTATATAGTTATATAAATATCTTGATCTATTTTCCCAAAACAGTAAGAATACAAAGAGAAAACTAATTGCTAATTGAATAGTAAAGAGTTCATCAGTATTATTTTTTAAACTATATATAAATGAATAAACTAATAGTATTATAAATACATACTGAACAGCACTACAAAAGTATATTAAAATATGATTATCATCTTTACCAATCATATATTTTTGATATTCTTTGGTATTATATTTATCTTTCCAACCAAGTTTAATAGTAACATAAAAGCTTCCATCTCCCCAAGCATTTACTGCTTTTTTAGATAAGAAAGTTAAATAGTTAACTATACCGTATTTATTTAATCTTCTTTTTATTTCTTTGATATTATATTCCCCTGCTTTTTTAGAGTTGGTAAAACTTTCTGTAACAGTATAATCATCTCCATTATAACCACCATAAGAATTTCTAGATTCTATCTTTTTACTAGGATTTTCCATTCCCATCATAATCCAGTGGGTATAAGGAACACTTCCATAATTGTTATATTTAACAGAGAATATATCTTTAGTAAAAATATAGTGATTATATATTTTACCAAGTGATAAGAAAATAGAAAAGAATATAAGTAAAAATACAAGTTTCTTTTTATTTATTCCTTTAAATAGAAGTGCTACTATTATACTAATTGGAATAAATATAATAGTCATCTTCATCTTACAACCGATAAAGGAAAAAATAGCAAATAATATATAAGAGATAATTCGTTTATATTTTTTATCACTTTCAAAATAAAGGGAAATATAAAGTAATAATGGTCCAAATAAAATAGAAAGTGTATCTGAATAAAATACGGGAATATACAAGTAAAATGGAACATATAGGATAAATAGTAGTAAGGAAAAGGCTGCTTTTTTAATACCAAACTTATTTTTTACATATAAGAAGGTAAATATAACTGTTAGTATTAGGAAAAAGAAATTTGCTAACTTAGTTGATAATAAGGATTGCTGAAATCTTAATAAGTTATCTATTTTATTTACCCCAACTAACGCCATAAAAATGGAAATATTATTAGGAAAATATTGAAAATAACCAGGTACTCCAGCATCTTTTAATTTACATAAATTTTCTACATAACACTTCGCTTGGCCAAATACTATCTCATAGTCCCACCCTAAAGGTACATCAAAGTTAAAAACTATAAATAGGGACAAGGAAATAAGTAATAAGATAGGTATAATAATAAATAATATATTATTTTTTCTTTTCTTAACTAAATTATAATATGCTATTAGTATAGCTAATAAGGGAATACTTAGTAAAACAAATATATAACTTTTTATATTATAAATTGTGGATATTTCCCTAAATGGTATATTTATTAATAGGAAACAAAATAATAATCCAAATACTATATAAAATAATTTAATTAACTTATTCATAATTCAACTCTACCTTTTGTGGTATTTCATAATACTTTTTAATCCAAACTTTAGTATATTCAAATCCTTCTATATAAGGTGGATCAATAGCATAAAACATATTATTAAATTTTTTTAGTTTTATTTCTTTAATATTTTTACCACTCTTAATTTTTTTACTAGAACTTAAAAGTACTTTATCATTATAATCATTAACTTTCTTATTATTGTAATATCCAAGAGTTATAG
>CAKSGI010000617.1 GCA_934454005.1 uncultured Eubacteriales bacterium
CCCCTATTTTGAGCAACCTGTTCCATGTTTTTTCTCCTATACTGTATGGCGATTCTTCGCATTCTTAGCCACATTCTCATGTGTTGCCTGCTGCTCACCACGGAGAGGTGTGCAAAGTTTCGAGCAGCAATGGGAGCTCACGCTCCCACAATTCATGTGATTTCATCTATCATTATTTTATGGAGGTATAAATCACATGAAGAATAAATTAAATTGGTTCGATGATAACTGGAATTGGGATGTACGACCCACACGGGTACTGTACGAACTTCTGCTCTCCCCTACTTACCGGTGGCCTTGGAAAGTGAAAGAGGTGTGTTCGTATAAATGGGGTGCTGAGTTTCCAAAGTGTCCACGGTGAGGAACCACTATGGAACGTGAGTACCAACTCTTTTGTGACCGGTGCGGTCAAAGGTTGAACTGGAGTGGGTTTGATAATTGTGAAGTGAGTTACATAGGGTGGGACGGGCCGGAAGATGAAGAGGAGTCCGATGCTAGTAGTAAGCAAGTGGATGATGGTAATCAAGAAGATACCGCCAAGATAGACTGAAAGCCACGGTTCCCCGTGGCTCCAGTATATCACAAGATCAGAAAGAAATCAGCCTTGTGGAGAAGATTGTTTGGGAATTTTCCAAATAGTACAATTTATGCAATCATCTATTGCATATATGTGAATTACTTATGTATCCCAAAATTGCAAGATTTTATCTATAATTAATAGCATATATATCTTCAATCGTGTATATTTCCCACAAATCTGCGCTTTAGAGATATGATACCATTTTCTAATTGGTATAATGTCCCAATATGTCACAATCCCCAAAACACATATTATTATAAAAAGCGATATTTCACTTTCCCCTTTCCATTTTTATTTAAAGAACAATGTATCCATTGCGTTCAAAATTGCTAAGGCTTGCTGGAAAATAATCTTCTTAGGCAGATTATTCATCCCATAAAGATTCGCCCACTCATCAATGGCACTACCAACAAGTCTCATAAGATCTTGTGCCATTTTGTCATCTGATGTCGGAATCATTTCTGCTTGCGTATATGAAATATGTTCACACGCATTCTCGTTCAATTCTGTCATTTTACTTTTTTCCTTCTTTCGATGAAAAAAAATCATATTTTTCTCTTGCGCCATCAATTTTCTGATATAAGCAACCATTTTATAACCCATTCATATAATCCTCCAAATTGATATTCAGCATGTCGCTCAATCGTTCCATATAAGTCATTGCATAGTCAAGTGCCGCGCCATCCATTTGAAGTCGATCAATAAACTCCTGTGTCTTTGCAATTTCATCAATATTAGCTCGCGCGATTTCTCCCATTCCTCTTGCCCTTGCAATCGTCTGAAATGCCCGAATTTTCTCTTTTAGGATAATCGATTCCTGCTTCTTCACTGTTTTAAGTGTCTTAATGACCTCTATATACCTATCTCTTATTTTTCTACTTTCCACAATGTAAAGCACTGGAAAAAAAGCTTCATAATCGGCACCTGACACATAATTTCTTATTTTATTATATACAGTTTTATCAATAACTCCACTAACACAGAATCTCTACTGTAATTAGCTTTCCGGTTTTCACCTTGTTTATTTGAATAAATGTTTTTACTGCAGCAACTTGGCAGGGGGTTCCAGAAAACAAAACAGTTTTACCCGCTTTTAAATCTTCTAAAATCTGTTTATAGCACTCACGGAT
>CAKSGI010000618.1 GCA_934454005.1 uncultured Eubacteriales bacterium
ATCTATATTGAAGTTCAGTTTGCATTAGCAGCAGATAAACAGTCATTTGTATATAAGCTTGGTAAATCTAGCGCTGGATATCCATTTAAAAATGCTGCAGAAGTTGCAACCTGGGTTGAAAGTCCATCCACTAGAATTGCAGCAATTGAAATTCTTCCTGGCGGAAAGGTTTTAATTCCTTCTGGCATTAAAGCAAATCTTCCGCATGGAGTTTATCTTAAAGCAGAAAATAAATCTGGTATTTCTTCTAAAAGAGGTCTTATTTTTGGAGCATCGGTTGTTGATGAAGATTATCAAGGAGAAATTCATATTTGTTTAATTAATCCTACGAATACTTCAGCTAAAATTGTTGCTGGCGAAAAAATTATTCAATTTCTTCCATGTTTTTCTCCAAATATGAACGAAGTTGTCGAATATGATGATGAAGAAAAATTATTTGAAAATACAAAATCTGAACGTGGATCAGACGGATTTGGTTCAACTGATACTAAAATTAATCAGGACCCTACGAAATCTTTTTCCAATACAGAAACAAATACGACAGAAGTAAAGCATGGTCCTGGCAGACCAAAGAAGAATCAGTAATTAAAAAATTAACAAAAAGTATTTTAAAAATATTTAAAAATAAAGGAAATAAACTATGAGTGAAAAATCAAAATCTATTATAAGAAAAATTATTGAAGCGGTTATTTATCTTGCAGTTGGTGCTGGTGCAGCAACGGGTATCATTAATTATGATAAAATTACAAATGTTGTTAAAAAAGGAGAGGAAATTAAGGCTGAACAGACAGCACAAGCCTATTCTGCTGATACAACAAAAACCACGGTAAAAACTACTACTGAAACAACCGTTAAGAAGTAATTATAATTTATAATTTTTCTTTAAATAAAAGCAGTAACATTATTGTTGCTGCTTTTTAAGTTTATTTTACATATATAAATCTGTAAAAACACACAATATTAATTTATTAGTTAGGAATAAACATGAATATATTTAACATTAATCAGCGGAAATAACTTTTATATAGTAGATTTATCTTATATTATCTTTTTTAGTGGATATTCAGCTTTTTCAACATATAAAAAAAATTTTGATATTCAAAATTCAAGTTTACATCCAAAATTTGATCCAACGTTAGATGAAGAATTTTGTGAAATATTTCAAAGTACTTTAACATATACAATTAAAAAGCCGCTACAATCTATTAATCCATTTATTAACATGGCTAATGTAATTTTTTGTACAGATTGCGCTAGAAAAAATATTTGGAGACGTGAGTTTTATCCAGATTATAAAATTAATAGAGATACAAAAGATACATCAAAGGATGAATTTGATTTTGGTAAAGTATTTACTTATGCTAAAAAAATGGCTATCCCTAATTTATGTGAAGAATTTGGATGTGTTACTGTATCTTGTGATTGCGCAGAAGGAGA
This sequence comes from uncultured Eubacteriales bacterium, assembly GCA_934454005.1. The sequence goes on from CAKSGI010000618.1 coordinate 1,438, forward strand.
TGATGTAATTGCAGTCTTAACTAAAAAGATTTTAAATGATAATTCTAAAAATAAAGTTGTTATTGTATCTAGTGATAGAGATATGCTGCAATTGTATCAGGATAGAGTTACAATTATTACCGCGCAAGGACAAGAAAGAACACCAATTAAAGATATTGAAAAACTAGCAAAAGTAAAAGTTAATGATTCTTTTTCTGCATCTGATTTTCTCCTATTTAAAATTCTTATTGGTGACGGAGCCGATAATATTCCTAATATAAAAACTGGTATAGG
>CAKSGI010000619.1 GCA_934454005.1 uncultured Eubacteriales bacterium
TGATTATTTTAAATCTCTTTTTAATTGGCTTGGTGATGTTTTTAGTACTCTTATTAACATTCCTAAGAATATTTATGATTATTTTTCTAATCCAAATTCAACTTTTTTTCAAAAGATTGTCGGTATTCCGAAATCAATTTTTGAATGGTTTAAAGGCTCTTTATCGCAGTTTCTTTCTTTTCCTTTAGATATTGCAAAACAAAGTTTTAAAGCTTTTAAAGATGTTCTCGGTCAAATTGTTAATTTCAATAAAAAACTTTTATCTGCTTCTGTGGATTTCTTTAAATCTTTGCCCGGCCGAATTGTTGAAGTTTTCAAGGCTATTATAGAGATCCCTAAGAAAATAGCTGAATGGATTAAATCTTTATTTATTCCAACACAGTCACAATTAAACAAGATCGTCTACACAGAAAAGAAGTTTTTAGAGGAAAATGGGGGATTTGTTTTTCAAACTCCAGTTCTCATGTCTCGTTTATTTCATGCTGTAACAACCACTTCTCAACGTGCTAAACTTACTTTTCCTAAGATCTCTTTACCTATGGGCAATAATACTTACACTTTATCATCTGCTCATTCTGTTAATTTTTCTAATTATTTTAACGGTAATCTTTTAACTGCCGTTCGTGTTATTTTTTCTGTAACTCTTGTTCTTTCTTTGTTATCCTGGCTGATTCGTAAAGGTCTAAATTTCTTTCGTGAAAGGGTTGATGAATCTTGATTGTTATTGCTCTTTTAAATGTTTTCTTTGGTGTTTGCAATGTTATTATTAAAGCTCTTAATATTCCCAGTATTCCTGATTCTGTCGTTAATGTTATAAAACAAGTTTCAGATTATATTTATTCTGGTAGATGTCTTATCAATTATTTTATCGACGGAAAATTAATAAATATTTCTGTTCTTATCTTTTTAAATGCTTTTACTTTTTTCTTCCTTTATGATTTGATTATGTGGATTCTTAAAAAAATTCCCTTTGCTTCAATTACTTAAATCTTATTTTTTATTCCCGAAAGGATCTTTTAATTATGAAAAATGGTTATTGTTGCGATTATCTCACTTTTACTATAAAGTGTGATAATCTTGAAATTAAAGGTTTTGATTTAATTAACTGGTTTCTTTCGGGTTTTATGAATTATTTGAATGATGATTTCATTAAAATTGAAGATTTTATTTTTCAGAATTACGGTTTTAACTGTTTTAATAGATCTGCTCAGTATCATGGACAGAATAATTTTATGATATGCGCTTCTGAATCGGGAAGACTTGAAGAATTTGTTTTTGTATCTGTTTCTGGTCAGGGAATAAAGGCTATTGGATCTGATCGCCTTAATGCTTTAATCAAGTTCGCCGCTATCCTCAATGCAAATTTTACCCGTTTAGATCTATGTTATGATTGCTTTGATGAATCTTTTCCAAAAGATAAGTTTATCAAAACATTTGAACGGTATCAGAACGGCGAAAATTTGTTAGAAACTCGTTGCAAGCGTGATACTTCTGTTATTCACAGGCAAGTATATAATGACCGTGTTTATAAAAATGTAACTTTCGGTAGTCGCAGAAGTTCACAATATTTCAGAATGTATGACAAAATTGCTGAACAAGCCGCAAAGGGTATTTATTATGATGATGTTAATTCATGGCTTCGCCTTGAATTCGAGTGCAGAAGGGAAGTAGGGAACGCCGTAGCGGACTTTTTAGTTGAAAATAACTT
>CAKSGI010000620.1 GCA_934454005.1 uncultured Eubacteriales bacterium
ATATAGTACAGATTTCCGCCATTTAAAACACTTGTAGGCATTTTATTTCCTGCCAGTATAAGCAATGTTGCAAGGAATTTTATAAATTCTTTGTGATAACGTTTGTCTTCTATATCCAAGATATCGTACACCATAAATCTGGTTTTTGAAGGATACATATTGTAATCAGCAAATCTGGAATATAATGGTTCCTGTCTGAAATTCGTTTTTATATTGTCTCTATATGTAACCATATCGCTGGTTCTAAGAGAAACACAAATAACATCATCTGGTCTCTTATAATTTAATTTGAAATCATCCACTACATCCACAAACATTTCATGTTTTTTGAAATTAAACAGCTGAGACTCCACAAATTCAGGATCTATGTATTCCGGATCATATCCTCCGATAATGCGATTAAATTTCAGTACATTTTCAACCCCAATCATTTTTATGATTTCAGAAGAATCCCTGTCAATGATTGATTGTAACAACTTTGGATAATCCTCTTTAGTTACAAGATTGAGCAATAAATCTGCTTTTTCAGTTTCTTTTCTAAGAACCTTTCCATAACTCACATCACCATCTATGTCCTCTGTGCTGTTTGGTTCTAAAACATTTATCTGAAAAGCAAGTTTAGAAGTGTTCATACTTTCCAAGCGCTTACGGAGCATGTACTCATACTCCATAAGGCTCTCATCAACTATGCACTCATAATCCTCTTTTGAAATCAATAACTTTGAATATGGTTCTCCAATTAATGCATACAACAACTTTGTCAGTGGATTAGCAATCGCCTTTTCGTAGCTGTCAAATCTAAGATTTCTTCTTTCTTTTAAGAATTCCCAGTCCACTTCTGATGCATTATTCTTGATTTCTTTGTACTCAGTATAGTCAAAAGGATTAATATGATATCGGTTATCCGGTCCAACAACTATTGCTCTCCATCTGTCATGGCTTACAATTTCATTGTATAAATCAGGTATCATCTCATCCAGCGTAGTACCTTCATAATTACATTTACAAAATACCATATCTTTAGACGCAGAAAGTATGCTGAGAAATAATTTATTCTGTTTTATTATGTCTATGTACTCATCTGGAGCAATAATTACTGTCAGCATATTCTCACCTCATTTTTAGTCTATCTATTCTTCATCAAACTTTTCTGTAATGGTATCACGAAGTTTTCTGATTCTCTCGCCACAATTTGATACTTCTAATTCTTTAAACTTGTTAATAATCTTAGTACAAACCATACTTACAACAATATTGTCATATACTTCAGTATTTTTCTTTAAGTTGTATGAATCATTATTAAATGATTCAATGAAAACTCTATACTGATGTTCCAAAATCTGGCAAAGATGTGCACTTCTGTCCTGTTCTTTTTCATGTCTGTTCACTGCTTTTTCGATAATGTGAATTACACTGTCGATCATAATTGACAATTCGTTGTTGTCTGCCAATGAACTTGGTAATGAATTGTAATACAGCAATGGAATTTCAAAAATACTTGTTGGAGTTTTATGTCCTTCAGGCAATCTCAAATCAGTAACAAATTCAAAGAACGCACTCTGCATATAGTTATTGTTCTTTTCAACATCTGTACGGCTGTATTCTTCCGCTACTTCCATTATTATATTTGTTGATGATTTGTCTCTGTATAAAGCATCTAAAACTTCATAGAATTCATCACATTCTGTACCATTTGATACAATCAGG
>CAKSGI010000621.1 GCA_934454005.1 uncultured Eubacteriales bacterium
TTCTCTTGCAGTCTGTGCAGTGTACAGCCTGTTTGACTTCCTCATAGCATTTTTTAGATAGATTCTTTACATTTTTCAGTTCTTCATCAGTCATTCCCTTGATTTTTTCAACAGTATCAATTCCCGCTCTTAACAACGTGTTATATGTTCTTGTCGATAAATTTAACTCATCAATCCTCATATTCTTCACTCTCCTACATCTTTATTTTTCGTATCATCCCCCACCCGCCGCATATACTACTGCGGAAGGTGGCATGATGATCGCTTGGTTTTTTATCTGGTTCTAAAATAAACTCATCTGGTTCTCGTCGTACTGGAAAACACGTCCGGTTGTGATTCTTCCCAACTGGCGCAATCTCTCCACCCGTGGTTTCTGCTTAAGGTTTGCCATATAATTATTGTCCACTTCCGGCGGTATGGATAAATAATATTCCTCCGGCAATGGTAATTGGTTCTCTGTGCAGATCTCGTGGATCTGACGCTGATATGAAATGATGTGATTTCTTGTCAGATTCATATTGCATCCATCCGACCAAAACGGATCATTACACCCATTCTGATTGATATCTTTCCAGTGCTCTATTTCCCTGTGGATGCACTGGCGATACTCTTTTATTTTATCTTCTGCTGTCTGGATCATGGCATTACCTCCGGGAAGTCCTCAAAGCTTAATTGTTCATCCTCTTCAAACACGAGCATTTCATTCTTAGAGCGGTTATAAAAATTTCTGTCAATCTCAAACCCGAAAGCATTTCTTCCCAGTTCTGCCGCCGCCCTTAATGTACTGCCACTTCCGCAACATGGATCAATAACCACATCACCCGGATCCGTAAAAATCTCAATCAACTTTTTTAATACTGCAACCGGCTTCTGTGCAGGATGTATTTTAGGAATATCTTTTCCGTCTTTTTCCCATGTAAACCAGTTAAATATCATATGCCCCGTACCTCTGATGGTTTTTCCATCGTCATCGAACTTCACTCCATTTCTAAACTTTGGTAGCTTGTCCCTGTATAGTACAAGTGCATACTCCGTTGCACCTACCACACGCATATTTGCCTTAAGCACCTGCGGACTATAATTTTTTACAAATACAAGCGGTATGTAATGTTCGAAACCATGTTTCTTTGCCGCAGTGATCAATGTCGACATCTGCTCAAATGAGCAAAACACGATCATACATGGTGCATCAGAACTTCGCCCTCTGGTTCCTGCTTTCTTCGGCTCTTTCTTGAGCATTTTCGAACAGAAGTGAAAATATTCATAGAGATTAAAGTTAAAATCTGAATTAAATGCCGCTTTTCCTGCAAACTTACTTTCTCCGTTTTTATTATCTCCGCCGTTGTACCACATCGGATTACTGCCATAAAAGTTTTTTCCTACGTTGTACGGAACATCTGCGATAATTAATTGCGCACTCGGTATTCCGTATTTTTTATAATTCTGCATTGAATCTCTGTAAATTTCACATTTTAATTTCTTCATTTTTCCCAAAAGGAACCCGATATATCGTTACCCCGGCCGGAGGTTCGGCTCCTTTCTGATATTCCGTGCACATATCTACAATAGCGCACTTTAAATTTGTTTATGTTGCGTTTTATGCAACAAATTCATCGTTTTATTGCTTTTACGCCATCCGATTTAATGGCAAACCTCTCACTCCTTTTTTATTTCAAAATTTCATCTAAGTAAGCGTTCCAACCGGA
>CAKSGI010000622.1 GCA_934454005.1 uncultured Eubacteriales bacterium
TAAACAAAAGATAAGATTAGATTAAAATAAATAAGATAGAAGGAGGACCAAGTATGAGATACTATAAATTATATAAAGCATTATTTGAAAATAGAGAATATTACGAACTTAGTTTAATATCAAAGGTTGCATATGGAGTATATGTAGATATGATAGAAAATCGTTACAATGCAAAAAAAGATGAGAATGGAAAATGGTACATATACGATGCAAGAAAATGCTTGATGGATGAATTAGAAATATCTGCGAATACGGTAACTAAGATTTATAAAGAGTTAATAGATGCAGGTTTAATTGAAGAAGTATGGCAAGGGTTTAATATATCAAATAAGGTATACATTAAATATTATGAAACAATAGAATTTGAACAAACTAATCATTTAGAGCCTGAATACCAAGAAGAATTGAATGAAACATTTAACACAAGAGAATTCACAGGTTTTGAGATTAAGGATTCACAAGAATTAATAATTGAAGAATATGGTGAATTCCCATTTTTTGAAGTGGGAAAAATATTAGATAATATTGATTCATATCTATATTCACAAAAGGATATGAAAATGATAAAAATGGCAGTGGCTTGTATGTTAGATTTATATTATGAAGAAGATGATTATGAAGAAGTAATAGAATCAATAGATGAAGAAATATTGGACAAGGCTTTAATAGAAACTAAAAAATCTAAAGATTGTAGAGCTAAGTGTAGTATATTAGCAGATGAAATTTATAAAAGAACATTACAAAAAGTGAATTCGTAATAATTACTAATTGGGAGAGTTATTTGTAGGACAAATGTCAGACAAATAACTCTTTTGTCATACTCGTTGAAAGCTCTGCTTTCAAGCTGTGTAGGGATGTCTGTCGGACATCTATTCTTGCTCTACGAGGTATATTTAGTAAAAAAGAGAAGAGTGTCGGAACACGTTATGTAAAACACAGAAAATGAATAGAAAATAAAATTATGGAAGAAAAATATAAAAAAACAGAATTTCATCCATAAAAGTGTTGAAGATTTTTTGCAACTGCGATATAATACTATAGAATTATTATATAGATGGAGAGATAGATGATAAAATATAATTGTACAAATTGTAATAATTTAGAGTGTGAAACAAGCATTTGCCCTGTGTGTAATCAAAGAACACACATTAGCAAATCAGAAATATATTGGTGTCAGAATTGTAATATTCCGAACTATGATAAAGTTTGTGCTTGTTGTAAAAAAGAAGGTAAATATATAGGAACGGATATTAGACCTGTTTTTGCTGAGGAAAGATTACTTTTTGAGATTTTATTAGGAGAACCTTTTAAATATGCAGGCAAATCAATATGGAATACAAGTGGAAATAATTATATTGTAGATGGAAATAAAATAAAATTTTCAATAAAAGATGCCATAGAAAAAAATAATGCAAAAAAAATTATAAAATTATTACATGAAAATGAAGAAAATAATATTCAGTATATTGAAGAATTTATTAATAATGAATACATTAAATTATTTGTTGAATCTAACAAACTAAGGTTAAATTATATAATGAGTGAAGCTATTGAATATATAAAAGAAATTGCTAAAAAATATAGTGATGATTCTATGTTTATTTCATTTAGTGGATGAAAAGATTCAACTGTAACAAGTGATATTGTAATGAGAGCTTTAGGAAGAGAAAATATAATACATATATATGGTGATACAACATTAGAA
>CAKSGI010000623.1 GCA_934454005.1 uncultured Eubacteriales bacterium
GATTATGAGATGCCCTACTACGAAGATAAAATCGTGATCACGGGCCATACACCAACACAGACAATTCTTGGAAATGACAGACCGGGTTATATTTATCGAAAGTATAACCATATTGCCTTGGATTGTGGTGCCTGCTCACATAACGGACGGCTCGCCGGAATATGTTTGGAAACGGGAAAGGAGTATTATTCGAGGGAGTAGCAATTGTAGATTTGCAAGGAAAAAGTACCGGGAAATCTGCTTGGAAATGATATATAATAACTGTAAAATTTGTCTTTGAAGAAAAGGAGAGGATTGGCATGGCAACAGAAAAAATAACGGCAGAGGATAGTCGTAAAATAATGAATGAATTTAATTTTAAAGGATTGTATGAGTGCTATGATGAAAAGGAAGGGAGATATCATGAATTTGAAGAGAATGTTTGTAATGCAAAATTGAATGTTTTAAAGAATTTTACGGAACCTAATTTAATTATGAAGAAATATGAAGAATTACGTAAGATATTAAAAAACTACTCTTTAGAGGCTGGCATTATATCCAATGGAAACCATGGATTGGATTTGCTTGACATATATAAGAAGATAATGAATACGGAAATTGATTTTACAAATTGGAATGAAACCCCGGTAATGTTTGTATATGATTCTCCCGCGGATCATTTGAAAGACGATAAGTTTATTTATGGTAAAGAAGTGGAAAAACCATATAATGCTGAAGAATTGAGAAATCACAAAAGAAACAAAGAAGAAGACATTGATTCCAAATTTTATCTAAGTACACATTTGTGGAGAGAGAAAGATATAAATAGGTTTCAAGAGGAATATAAGAAGAGTGAGGATGTTTTACCATATGCGTTTTTTGATCAGAAAGCTTATGGAGAATTTATAGTATCTTTAATGCTTAATTTTCAACTGAAAAATGTATATGTGACAAATTTATTTCGATATCAAATTACATCTGCTACAAAGAATTATTATAATCTAGGACAAATGAGAGATATAATTAAAAAAGATAAAGATAAAGAGGATTTTGTGAAAAAGGTGTTTGATGAGGTGTTTCTCAAAGAAGTGGAAAAATTTCAGCCGGAGGTAATTATTGCCACCGGCAGTGTGTATAATTATTTGAAGGAAAATGAAATTTTAATAAAGAAGATTAAGTCAAACGAGAAGATTGAGTTAATAAGAACAATTCATCCTGCCTTTCGCTTGAAGAATGATGATAGAATGTGTTTAAATATGTGTAAATTAGCAAAAGATCTGTATACTGCTGATGTGATAAAGGAAGCAAGGTTAAAAGAGGTAATTAGCACATATTTTGGATTAAGACTTTAGAAGAAGGGATGGCTGACCATGTACGCAACAGCAAATAAAAAGATGCTTAATATGCTCATTTTAGATATCCTGAAAGAGCATTCCGATGAAAATCATCCCCTGACACAGCAGCAAATTCTTCGCATACTCAAAAGAGATTATGGGATGGAGTGTGACCGGCGATCCGTAAAAAATAATTTGGAATATTTGCAGGAATTTGGCTATGAAATTTCCATGGAGAAAGGGTATTATCTGATGGAACGGGAGTTTGAAGACTCCGAGCTGCGGTTCCTTATTGATGCCGTTTTATTTTCAAAAGGAATTTCCGGTAGTCAGGCGAAAGATTTGATCGAGAAACTAAAAAAGCAATCGAATAAATATTTTGAGCCTAAATT
>CAKSGI010000624.1 GCA_934454005.1 uncultured Eubacteriales bacterium
TAAATATGGAATGGTTAAACATTATGTTACTAAAATTAAACAAGAAGATAAATTGGAATATAATTTGACTATAAAAAAAATATATAATAAAATTAATCCTAAAATAAAAGTGTTAATTGAAGTTATGAAAGAATTTAAAGGTATATAATTTATATACAAGAAAAGAAAAAGCCTTAATAAATTGGATTAATAAGGCAAGATTATTAAATATAGATTCAATTAATAGTTTTATTAAAGGTTTGATGAATGATTATGACCGTAGTAATCAAATCATTAAAATATCTAATATTTGACTATAAATGTGCCTATTAAACATCCTATCAAATCATTTCATAACAAGTACAACATAGTATTTTAGGGAATTCAATTCCCTTTTTGCATAAAAATATACAACTATCGATTAACCATTCAAGTGATAACAGCAAGCTTTTCAAAAAAAATGAAGACATTCGGTAAATTATCTTTTCTTTAGAAATAGTTAAAAGCACTTTTTGTTAAATCTCATTAAACTCTTTTTTATATTTGAGAAAATTGTTCATTTAGCAATATCAATCATTATTTTTGTTTCTGACATATCTGTGATTGATCTAGGATATAGTTCATAAAACAATGGTAATCCATTCTTATGATTAATTGCATATGATAAATTAATTTAAGGTGATCCTTCATCAATATTTGCACGACCGTATTCACTTAAATTTGACTCTTCATTTGAGCGATTTAAATTACTACCATCAAAATCAATAATTGTATAAAGATTAGATCAGGTTCATTTAATATGCGTGAAATACTTGATACAATAAAAAACCAAATAAATAGAAAATTAGAGTCAATGTTTTCATAATAAAATTATTGGTTCTTTTTAAATTATTTATGACTCACTTTGTGAAAATTGATGACTAATTTCCTTAGCAATATTCAAATTAAGAAAAGTTTAGGTTTAAAATAATGAATACAAGGATTTTAAATTAAAGAAAAAGCTCATTGCTTTGAACTATAAGCTTGTTGTATTAATATCGTACTACAATAAATTATTTTTTTAATTGTATCAATCACTTTTACCTTTTTGCGTTTTATGACGCTTATTCCATCCATAGTTAAAATATAGGGATTAGTTCCATATTTGTTTATATAACAAGTTTTTTCTATTAATTTATTTTTTAACATTTTTTTAATAATGGATTCAAATTCATGTTCATATAATTTTAACATTTTGGCATCAACATATTTCCCTGTATATAATGTTTTAAGTATTACATAATATTTATCCTAAATACTATTAATTTTATATCTTTTAATATATATTGGAAAATGAGTTCCCTTTAAAAATTTATAACCATTTTCATCATAGCCTGTTTATTGTCATTATAAGTTCCCCCTGAATTGGAAAAAGGCCTATCCCCCTAATTTGGAACAGGACCTTTAATGTAAAGAAAAATGAGACTGAAATTAAGTCTCATTTAAAATTCAATTCATAAGCATTGTAATAAAGCTTATTACCAGTTAAAAAACCATAATAGCATTCCCAAAGAAAACGATAAAATATTTGCTATAATTGTATAAGTGACAACAAAGTTATTATCATGATTTTTTCCTCTTTTACAATTAAATTTATAAATTAATGCTTCAATAAACACAATACAAAGTTCAATTAAAATATAAAATGGAATTATAAATAGCTGAATGCCATTTTTAAATGAA
>CAKSGI010000625.1 GCA_934454005.1 uncultured Eubacteriales bacterium
ATATCCATTATCCTCATTCTTACTTCGAATCATCCCTTTATCGCTTAAAAATGTTATATTATATTTCATTATTTTCTACCTCAAATATCAGAATCTCATCTGCCAACATAATCTTATCCTCAGATTTCAACAATTTTCTCTTTCCTTCTTCCAATTCTTCACCATTTACAAACGTTCCATTAGCAGATCCAAGATCTTCTATATAATAATTTCTTTTATCTTGAATAATCATTGCATGCTTCCTGCTGATTGCTGAATTACCTTGTAATTCAAAATCCATATTTTCTGTTTTTCCTATATAAAATATATCTTTATCAATCTTTATTTTTTCTTCTGTTGATATACGTTTTAAAAATCCATTTGCATGTTTTAATTCTATTTTTACTTCTTTTTTTTCATTTGTTTTCAATTGATCTTGATCTTCTTCGTCCTTTTCCTTCAAATGTCTTGGCATTTCCATAACTAATTTAAGAAAATACACAAACAAAATCCCTATACCTGCTATCAGCGCAAAAACAATCTTTTTTGTTGTTCTCATCTTCTTTTCAAGCTTCTTTTCTGCCTTCTTTAATTGTTTTGTATATTCTATTTTTTGTACAGATGTCAACTCTCCACTTGTTTTCATAGATTCAATTTGTTCTGTTATTGTTTCTATACTGTCTCCTTTTTCAGTTGTCAATGTTCCATATGTTCTTGCATAGTAAAGTTTTATAACTCTACTTCCATCTGGTAATATATTAGTTTCAGTAATTGTTTGACTATCAGCCTCAGCATGATCATAATATATTCCATTTTCTATTTTATAATCTGATGTTGTTTTTTGTAAATCACTTGGATTTATTTTAGCTTCTGTTCTACCAGACATTTCTTCTGTCAGTATTGCTTTTTCTGGATATTGTCCATTAGTATCCATTATATAATGTTCTACACTATATTTTGTATCTTCTCTTTCTGTCCATTTTGCATATAATGTTACATTAGATGTTGGCACATAAGTAGAACCACCATCTGAAACTTTTCTTTCAAGTTTATCATCTATATACCAACCTTCAAATGTATATCCATCTCTTATAGGAGTTGGTAAAGTTATTGATTTTTCTGTCCATTTTGCATATAGTGTATGATTTTGAGATATATTTACTATTGTATCTGATGTTACATTATTAGTAAATTTATTTTCTGTATACCATCCATCAAACGTATATTTAGCTACTGATGTTGCAATAGAACCACCTGTATAATTCAATTTGTATTCAACTGAATATTCTCTTGTTGGACTTGGTAATTCTCCATATTTTTCATTATATACTACATTTTTACTTGGTGTTGTATTATTGCCTGTTGCATTGTCATAATCATATGTTACTTCATATATATTTGCCGTTTTTGTAGCTGTAGCAGTTAAAGTTACTGCTGTATTATTAGGCATTGCTGGCCATGTAAAAGTTCCAGTTGGATTCGTGTCTATATTATTCAAATATTGTGAATTACTATTCCATTTATTAAATTTAATTACATATCCAATTTGTGTTTGTAATTTTGCTGACAATGTAGGTACTGTTGCACCATAATAATATTTTGCTGCATTTTGTTCTGTTACTGTTTCTATATTTTCTCCCTTTGTAACTGTTAAAATACCATATGTTCTTGCATAATATAATTTTATAGCTCTACTTCCATCTGCTAATATTGTTGTTTCT
>CAKSGI010000626.1 GCA_934454005.1 uncultured Eubacteriales bacterium
GTTCTAACCATTGGTATACAAGTATTTGATTTTCAGGTAATTGTTTTTTTATAATGATACCGAACCAAGTTGTTTTTAAATACTCTAGTAATAAATCAATATTAAGTTTATTTGTTTTCAACGCGTATTGAATATAATGAAATAATAAAATTGAACTAAAATGAAAACTTATTTTGTAAGAGTTCCATAGTTCATGTTTAAACTTTTCTTCATCTGTACTTGCATATCCTATAACCTGCCCATAGATATCTGTGTAAATACTAGAACAAAAATTAGTCAATGAAGAATTTTTAAGAATTTCTTGAGCGGTCTTTTTATTATTTTCATATTTTGGAATAAAACCGTAAATTATTTCGTTAAGAACATCTAAATTATTTGATTTATCAATAAAATCTTTTAATTTATCAATATCAGTTTGTAAATTATAAGGAGGACCATCTATTGTTGCATATTGTATTGTTTTGCATAAGTCACTATATTTTTTAAAAAGTTTATCAGCTTTGATTTTGTTTTTTGCCTTTTTATAATATTTGATGGCATCTTTGCACCAAGAAGCAACAGCAATACCATTATTATTTATTTGTTGAGCTTTTTTCATCTCATTTTCATAAGTTTTTGCTTGTAATAAATCCCATTGACGTAAATTGCCATTTTGTATCTGACTAATTTTTCTACCTAATTCAATAAAACATTCAGTCCAATTCATATTATCATTAGAATTTTTAATTTTTGTTTTACAAATATCTATAAATCCTTTCAAAACTGATTTATCAAATTTTTTCTTTTTAACTCTTTCAATCAAAAATTTTGCAGCATCTCTAATTAAAACATTTTTATTAGATGTTTTTACGATATTTATTGATAAAAGTTTCAGTTCATTGATTTTATATTTTGCTTTAAAAACTAAATCTGTAAGATTGTTAAAAATATAAGATAATTCTAACCAATAATCGTGTTCAGTAACTAAATACTTGTTAAAAAGTTCAAGGTAAGCATCTATTGCATTATTTGCAAAATTTATTTTGTTTTTGCAATCTGATTTAATAAATAATAAATGGTTAATTTTGGCGATGATATATAAATTTGTTGATTCATTTAAATAATTAGTCAAGTAGTTTATATCATTTTCTGTAATCGTACCAATATCAGGATAAGCATTTCCATTTGCATCTGTAAAAAATGGTCTTAATTTACCAGCTTGAATTGTGCATTTCAAACAATTAACTATTAACTGAACTTGATATTTTTCAACATCTTCCAATTTGTCAATATCAATTTTAAGATTTAAAGCATCTGTATGTTTAAATACATTTGCATCTGCATAGTTATAAAATTCATTTAATGTTTTGATTATAGTATTACACATTTTCTTTATTATACTTATAAAAAAGAATTTAATTAAAGTGTAAAATGCGAAATATTAAATTATTTTTAAATTTGCGTAAAACTCATCCATTTTATTAGCCACCTGTGCTTCTTTTGATTTGATTATATGAGAGTAAGTATTCAGGGTTACATTTTTATCAGCGTGTCCGAGTCGACCGCTTACGGTTACAATATCTTCACCTGATGAAATTAGTAAACTTGCATTTGTATGTCGGAGTTGGTGGAAAGTTATTTTCGGCAAATTATGACGTTTCAAAAAGTTTGTAAACCACTTATAAGGTCGTTGAGTGCTTATTGGTTTGCCATCTTCATG
>CAKSGI010000627.1 GCA_934454005.1 uncultured Eubacteriales bacterium
GTTATTAAAATATATGGTGAAGATTACGAAAAGAAAATAGCATTGAATAATATATGTCTGGAGATAAAAGATGGTGAATTTGTTGCTGTTACAGGTCCGTCCGGTTCGGGAAAATCAACACTTCTTAATATAATCGGTTGTATGGATATACCAACAAAAGGCAGATATTATCTTGACGATACGGATATTACGTTAAAAACAAAGAGTCAGATAGAGGATATAAGAAAGGAAAAAATAGGCTTTGTATTTCAACATTTTGCATTGATGGATTATTATACGGCATATGAAAATATAGAATTGCCTTTAATAATAAAAAATATAAAGAGAAGTGAAAGAAAAAGGTTAGTTAATGAACAACTGAAATTACTTGGAATAGAGGAAGTAAAGGACCATATTCCCTCGAAAATGTCTGGAGGTCAAAGACAGAGAGTTGCGATTGCCAGAGCGTTGGTGTCGGGTTGTAATATTCTTCTTGCCGATGAGCCGACAGGTGCGTTGGATCAGGCAACAGGAAGAGAAGTAATGGAACTTTTAAAAGAAATTAATAAAAGAGGGACTACGGTAATAATTGTAACGCACGATATTAATATAGCAAATCAGACGGAAAGAATTATTGAAATATGCGATGGGAAAATTAAAAGATAAATATGGGGGAATAGTTGTGGAGCAAAAAATTATAGTCATATATTTGATTTTAATTGTTTGTTTAATTTCAGGCTGTGGTCCGAAATTGGGAAATGAAAACGGAAAAGGGAAATCTGATAATAATTCGGAAATTGAAATGTCGGATAATAGAAAGAGTACAGATTTTAATATTAGTTATGGGATTGAAGAGGTTAAGCAAAATGATTTTAGATTGGAATATAACGGTGAACCTATAAGTTTACATAGTTTTGTGAATTGCAGTACGGATATTAAAATTGGAATATATTTGTTTGCAGACGGAAGAATACAAAGTTATGAGGATTGTTCAACAAAAGAAGAAGGAATTAATCATATATATGATGTAAAAGCCGGCGAAAAAAAAGTAAACGAGATAAAATTTGTTCCGGATATAGGTGATGAAGGGGATGATTTGTCATTAAGATTTTTATTTGTGATAAATCCTGATACAGTTCCTGATAAAGAAAGCTTTGTATATGCTCATGATACAAATATGAATCAGGTATATCCGATTAATATACATATGAATGTAGAAAGTAACAACAAAAGTAATATAGAAAAAAATATTATATTGTGTAAAGAAATGACACAGGAAGAGTATGATTCCAAAGTTTATGATAAATATGGAAAATACAGGAATATGTTGGATACAGCTGATTTTGTAATGAAAAATAATAACGATGAGGAAGTACAAAATTACATAAACACAGATAATGGAGTGTTGAATTTTGTAATTGAAGGTTGTGGCGGTAATAACGATTATTATAATATAACGGCATATATAAATGGGGTAGTATTGGAAAAAGATATATTTAATGCTATTTTTCAAATTCAGGGAGGAAGATACATAACAAAAAAAGCATTTGATGTTGACCTGACTAAATTAGATAAGAATAAATATAAATTAGGCAAATATAACAGCTTATTCTTTGTAGCAGTTCCGGAATCTGGAAATAAAAAGAATTTAAGTCAGAGAATAAGGGTGTGTACGTTCGGATATAAGTAAGCTTCTAAATAGTATGACTATTTTATAT
>CAKSGI010000628.1 GCA_934454005.1 uncultured Eubacteriales bacterium
ATTATATTTTTCTGGTATTAATTTACCCCATTTATGCAAATAATCACATCTATGAGAACATTTTCCAATTTTAATTTTCATTAGAACGTTTTTAATTTTTTATTATTTATCTACATTTTGAACAAAAAATTAAATGTTCCTAAAATTAAACTGTTGAAATTCATCTTTCAAAATCTTATCAATATCAACTATTTTTATTTCTTTGATATAAAGATACAGTAGACACATAAATTGTAATTTTAAATCTTTAGTTAAAATTCTATCATAACTTCTTAAATAGTTTTTAGTTAAGTTGTAGTCAAATATTTTATAAGAATTAATTTTAGATAAAAATCTGTCTAGCCATTGTAATCTTATTTGATTTCTCGATGATTTTTCTAATCCTTCAACTTGTTTAACTGTCATTTGTTTATAATTTACATTAAACTTATCAAATGAAGTTTCATAACATCTAATAAAGAATTTAATCATACTTGTAATTGATTGATGTTGTTCTGATTTACATAGTTTATTCTTTAAAAATCGTTCTAATTGATTTATTTCTTGATATGTAAAATCATATTCTGTAAATATTTTTAAAATATCTATTTTTTCTAAACTAAAATTATCCATTATTTTTGGAAGATCTTTATCAAATGAACATACTCTCTGAATAAAATGTTTAAATTCATGTTCTAAAGTATCTTTCCAATTATCTTTTTTATTCAAAATTATAAAACAATCTTTATATTTTTCAAATTGAATATTCTGCTTAATGATAGTTAATCCTTGTAAATTATTAATATCTTGCTTTTGCAGAATATTTAACACTTGATATAATCGTTCATCATTATAAAGTTGTTTTTGTAGTTCTAATAAAATTTGTTTACTTTCTTCAAAATTAGTTAAATCTAGTAAAATAATGTAAAGATTTCCAGATATATCATTTGCATATTTGTTTATAGATTTTAAAAATATATCTGACAAAGCATATTCAGATTGATTTATGATTTCTATTATTTTCTTATATGAAATTTTTAAAACGTTTTTATTTCTTTTTAAGTTTTTTAAAATTTCATATAAAACATCGGCTGGAACAGGTGTAAGCTCTACAGATTTTACTGTTTCATTTAAGATAAATGAAAAATCATCACTAAATCCCGGATTTATCAATGGTTTTCTAAAATCATAATGAGTAGTACATATGTTATCAGAGGATGTTAATCCATTTAAAATTTGTTCATATAATTGTTGAAATCGTGTCATTTGTATGTTTTAAGAAATTTTAAATATTTTGGTGTATCTTCTTTAGTTAGCGGAAAGATTACAATTGCAACCTCTGCAGATCCAAATGCAATTTCTCCACAAATTCTAAATGGAATTTCATCTTTAATTAATTTTTCTTTAATCTTTTCAAATTCTTTATCAGATGATATTTCTAATACAAGCTTCCTAAATGAATTAATTCTCCAATTAAAAAAGTCATTTTCAGTAAATTTATCTGTAAACACTAAATTAGGATATTCAGGATACCAATTCATAACTTTAGTATATCCATCCCAAGCATTAAATGCAATTCCAGTTGAATGCGCACAAATCAATCCAAAATGGCCAATATCTAATTCAGCAACTTCACCATTATCCTTTGTAATATTCTTTTTAACACAAATAATTAATCTTGATTCAGGATCAATTTCATTTATCGCATTAATATGC
>CAKSGI010000629.1 GCA_934454005.1 uncultured Eubacteriales bacterium
ACATTCAAGAATAACTGAAAAACACCAGGCTCATTAAATATACCTACATTTCTACTATAATTAGGCATGTAATGATAGATAAATCGACCATATGAAATATTCCCCGTCCAACAGCTATCATAATTTACCATCAAAACCTTAGTTAAAAAAACATTCATTGGTGAAATCCCAATAAAATAAAATATAATACTAGCTAATGCAAAGAATACTATCATTTTGACATATCTATCAAAAAAATCCTCCTTGCTTAACGCAACAGCACAATATGCTACAACAAATTTATTTAATATATTAACAACACTAAATATCGAAATATCTTTTTGAAGTAATGTATGCTGAAAAACAAGAAAAATAAAAAGCACCATCAGTGAATAGAAATAATTCTTTTTTAGTTTTGCAATCCCAAAGAAAAGTACACATAAACATAACAACAGAGAAATTAATATAACCTGCTGCTGGAACATTTTATTTACTTTTGAACTTGTATTCAGTAAACATAAATATATAAAAGTATACTGAAGAATTGATTTAGTTTTTATTTTCAAATCTTACATTCCTTCCTTACCTTATATAATCACCAACAGATAATCTTTCTTCAAAATACCGAAAATCCTTCCATGTGTACTCTTTATTTCTATCATCTAAAATACATCTTCGTTTATTTCCATACATAGCAGCCCAAAAAGAATACGAACTTGGCGGGCCCATCACATAGTCACAAAGTCCTAAATATGTTAAATCTTCAATACTGCTTTTTCCAGGATTAGTAACATCCAATCCAGCCATCTCGTATTTCTTTAAATCTATTTTTTCGTTAGAGCATAAAATAAACTTTATTTTTCCTTCATAACTTTCCTTCAACGACTTCATCCACTTTATATATGTATTATCATCATAATACCATATTCCATTTTTATATATCTTATAATCTCCCCTCCTCAAATGTACACCTATAACCGTGCAATCATCATTTATAATATCATAATTTTTCTTACACAGTTCATAAATTTCCGACTTAATTTTAAAAAAAGTTCTTATACTATCAACATTATGAACATAGCTATCATTATCAAGATATGAAAGCCAATTCAAGAAATACTGATTTTTTTTTATGTTCTTCGAATCAAAAGTTTTTGAAAAATCATTATGTGTAATACGTTTAATAATTTTAATTAATATTTTAAATAATTCTGTATATTTTGCATGATAAAATAGCACCTTGATATTGGTTTTATTATCAAACTCAAACATCTCAAAAAGTTGATTATCAACTATCGGACACTTCACATCACAACCATATTCAATTCCTAAAGCCAATAACGCCGAAAGAGATAATAATTGATTACATGTTTGTCCTTCCTGTACCAACAATGTTATCATTTTCAATCCTCCGTTATTTATTAATTACTATTTTTATATACTGATTGCAAGTAGAAATAATAGCAGGAACTATACCAAAATTCTTACTAACAAAATGAAACCAAGTTTTTAAAGGTAATCCCTTTATACTCTCTTTCTTTTTTAATCTTTCTAATCGACTTTTACTAGTATCTAACCAATTATCAGATACTGGATTATTTTCACACCTTCCCACAAAAAAATCCGATACACAAATTTTATATCCCATCCTAGATGCATTTAATCCATAATCATAATCACCTAATGAATGACCATAAATAGGATCAATATTATCA
>CAKSGI010000630.1 GCA_934454005.1 uncultured Eubacteriales bacterium
ATAGGATTATTTCTCCATTAAATTACATGATGTATTAAATTTTATTAAAAACATATTAAAAACAAAAAATCGGAGGATTATTATGAAAAAGATGAAGAAAAGTTTGATTGTTGCTGGTTGTGCGGGGATGATGATGTCCATCATGCTTAGTTTGCCTGCTGCTGCTTATGGAAATGGTACAAAGAGTATTATGAATAACAATGGCACAAAATTGGGCTTTGCAGAAATGTGGACAAACAATGCTTCAACCGGAAAAATTCTTTATTCTCAAACAACAGTAACAGTTAATGAAAAACAGAATTATGTTGCGACACAATCTTTGGTGAAAGGAATGCAGGGATTTTCAAGAAAATTTCTTGCATCTGACATAAAGGCTAATTCATACGCAAAACTCTCACCTGAAGCAGCATTGAACATTCCGGACACTGTTTCCCCAATTGATGCACGTGTTATAGGTGCAATCAATGATTCTGTTGTTGGTCTTTGCAAACAATACAACAATGGTCAGGGAAATGGACCATGCTCTGATGGTGATAATTGTGACTTTGCAAACGATCTTGTAAACAACTGATCTAACTTTTTTACACCACAGCATATGTATATATATATGCTGTGGTGTTTTTTAAAATTGAAATTCATTTTAATATTCAGAAATAACATGTCAGGGGAGGTAACAACCATGAGAAAGGGAATAACAATAGTATTATTGGTATCATTGATGATGACCATGTTGTGGGGGTGCGGTAAGACCACAAAGGATCCTATCGGTGATCTTGATTTATCCGGAGATATGGAAAATCGTTTTGTTTATGCGGCTAAGATGTACGGAAAGCTGATCCGATATGATGTGGTTGATAAAAAAGCTGTTGTTGCCTGTCCCGATCCTTTATGCGGGCATGATACAAAATCTTGTCTTGCCACTAACATTTATACTGCGCATGTAGGTAATGACTATATCATGTATGGCAGATTGGAAGATGGTCTTCTTGGAGGAGACACAATCTACTGCTATGATTTGAAAAGAGGAACAATTTCTAAAGTTATGGATTGTCCAAGATATCAGGAAATAGCATTTATTAAGGATGCCGCATACTTTTCCGCTTCGCATGTGGAATATGATGACGATGGAAAACCACAAGGTGAGGTATGGGATGTATACCGATATACCATGGCAAGTAAAGAGTTGGTTAAGATTAATGATGAGAGTTTGGGAAATGAGGTCGTAGTTGAAGATTATACAGATCGTCAGATTGTGTGGTTCGATTTTGGAGGGTCAGGAAGTTATTTTACCACGGATTACAATTTCAAAAATCAGGCTCCGACAACCAATGAATTGAAAATCGGGAACTATATTTATGATATTAAAACCAACTACAATGAGGATGACTCATTTACACACAGTATTCATCGAAAAGAAATAAACACCGAAAATTGGGAAGAAGTTGTAACAGGCATTTTTTCATACAGACTTGATAATATAGATGATCCAAAGGGAATTGTTTATAATATAAATGAGAAAGGCGAATGGAACTCGATTTATTATAAGCAACTGTCGGATCTGAGTACCAGAAAAATCGGGACTGTTCCGAAAGGATATACATTAACAAACGATGGCGTATACCCGGAAATGGGAACGACATTCTACGCAGGCGGGTATATCGGTATTTATGTAAGCAAAGATAACGCCGATCA
>CAKSGI010000631.1 GCA_934454005.1 uncultured Eubacteriales bacterium
TTGAAGTAATATTTCAGCAATCATTCTTGAGAATTCTGGCCCTACAATAACGCCATTAGAAGATTTACCATTAATATTTTGTAAGATCCTATCAATAACAATAAATAGGTTGCTGTTTTTAGCTTCTTTTGAATCAATGGTATTTCGTTCTATGATCCATTTATATGTATGCGTATAGATACTGCTAAAACATGATTTGTAATCAACTTTTGCAAAATATTTATATTTGAAATTACAATGTTGCCATAATCTTGAGTTAACAAAAGAAGAAACTGAATTAAATTTGTGAATTTTAAAATATGCACCTGTTTGTTGTAAAACACTTTTATCTATTTTCTTTGAAGTTTTTGCAAAATACTCTGTTAGTCGTTTACTTTTTCTTTTATAAAACAAATCATTATTTTTTCTATGATATCGTAGTGAAAAACAATTGTTATTTTCTAAGAAACTTAAAATTTCCTTTTGATAGCATTCAATGAAGAGATAAATATTTAATGCAGATATAGGTTGTGTTAAATTGATTTCCCTTGCACCATCTACGCCTTTTAGAATGTTGTATTTTAAAGGAGTAGAAGCCCATTTTCCTCCATTAAATAGATATTCTTTCCCAGATGCTTTAAGTTTCATAAGTTCTTTAACAATACCATCCAATTCCTTTCGATGTTCCAAAAGAAATTCGTAGAATTTACCGTATGAAAACAATTCGGAAATTTCAACAGGCATAATATCGGTTAGAAGATAGTCAATTTTGTTGCGTTCAATGTTATTTTTATTTCCCATTGCTTTTTAATCTCCTTTATGTTATAATACTAATGTTAGAGTAGTACTGTTCTAACTGCGATTGTATAATCGCACACATCAGCGGCATAACCGTTTTAAAGGGAAACCTAACGATTATGTTAAGAGTCTATATGATTTTTTAGATTCGGTTAAAGGGTGTCGGGGCAACCCGATGCCCTTTGATTTTTAATGCCCAACTTTAACTTTAATTAAATAGTCGCGAACTAATCCATCGTAACTTTTTGTCATATCCCAAATTCCTATTTGTTTACAAATTTTATCCAAAGTATCTTTGCTAATTCCTATAGATTCTACAAACAAAAGAGTTCTGTATTTCTTCATATTATTATATAAATTATATATAGATTCTTCTTTCTTCACCTTCAAAAAATATGGTATGTTGATTTTGTTTTTTGCAAATGCCTTAACAATGGCATTTTCTAAAAAATCTTTTGTGTCAACAGTAAGATAATCTAGTCTATATCTTAGTTCTTGATAATTTGAAATAAAACCTTTTGTTTTCCAAATTAAAGATTTATATTTTGGCAGTTGATATACTGTCCTGTAAGTAAATGCTTTTATTCGATGTCGTAACAATTCCATATTACCATCGATTTGGTACGCCTTTACAAGGTCGTCAATCCGTTTTGAATATTTATCAATTTTCTTTTGTGTTATGCCATACTTGAAAGTAGTTTTAGTTTTATTATGTGCATCAAAATTGGGCGATAATTCAAATTGATATCCTAAAAAATCAAAATCATCTGATTTTTTAGATGTAGCCAAATCTCGAGCGGAAATATATTTCGTTTTTGTGTTGTTCAATCGTGTTTTGCAACAATATTTCACAGCTATGCTTTTATCAAAAAACACTTCTTGTATAGCTTCGTTGATGATCGATATACATAAGGT
>CAKSGI010000632.1 GCA_934454005.1 uncultured Eubacteriales bacterium
GGATATATTGGAGCATTTTTGGTTTCTTTTTCTTATTTGTTTTCGATGATTGTAATAAAAAACAATTTTGATGTAAATTTAATGAAAGAGACAGTTTTGAATTTTCCGTTAATGCTGAATTATTTGTTATATGCCTTAACACTTAGTGTAACTATAATAGTTGTAGCTGTGCCAGAGGGGTTACCTATGATGATAACTTTAGTTCTTTCGTCTAATATGAAAAGGATGTTGAAGAATAATGTACTTGTTAGAAAATTAGTTGGTATAGAAACTGCAGGTAGTATAAATATTTTAGTTACTGATAAAACGGGAACAATTACAAAAGGACACTTGGAAGTAGTTGGGTTGCTTTCTGGCACTTTAAAAGAATATAATAGTTTTTTTGAAATAGAAAAATATAAAAAATATTCAGATATAGTTAGAAATTCAATTTTTTATAATAATGCAAGTACTTTTGATAAGAATACAAAAAAAATAATTGGTGGTAATACTACTGATAGGGCATTGATGCGTTTTTTAACATAATTTCCTGCTAATACATTAACAAAAATAAAAACTATCCCTTTTGATAGTAAA
This sequence comes from uncultured Eubacteriales bacterium, assembly GCA_934454005.1. The sequence goes on from CAKSGI010000632.1 coordinate 577, forward strand.
AATAAATATGCTGTTGCCACTGTTAGTAACGGTGAAAGAATAAATTTTATTAAGGGAGCACCGGAAGTTATTTTACCATATTGTAAGTATTACTATGATGAAAGTGGAAAGAAATGCAAAGAATTTGCTAGCTTTAGTGCAATAAAGAAAAGAATTACAATGATGCAAAATCAAGGAATTAGAGTTTTGGTGCTAGCTACTAGTAATGAGTATATATGTAACAGATTTAATCAATTAACTTTGGTGGGAGTAATATTTATTAAGGATGAAATTCGCGAGGAATCAGTTGAGGGAGTTAAACTTGTACAAGAAGCACATATTCAAACAGTTATGATAACTGGAGATAACAAAGATACGGCTGTGGCGATTGCTAAAGAAGTTGGTATTATTACTTCAAATAATGATATTGCATTAACAAGCGGAGAACTCAATTCTAAGACAGATGATGAGATATGTGAAATCTTACCAAAGATAAAGGTTATTTCAAGAAGTTTGCCACAAGACAAAAGCCGAATAGTTAAAATAGCACAAAATGCGGGAATGGTTGTTGGTATGACTGGCGATGGAGTTAATGATGCGCCGGCTTTAAAAAAGGCTGATGTTGGGTTTGCTATGGGTAGTGGTACGGAAGTGTCAAAAGAAGCAAGTGACATTGTTATAATGGATGACAATTTCTTGTCGATATCTAAAGCTATTTTGTTTGGCCGTACCATTTTCAAGAGTATACGTAAGTTTGTTATTGTTCAATTAACTATAAATATGTGTGCTATAAGTTTGTCTATAATATGTCCTTTTATAGGGATAGATACACCGGTTACTGTTATTCAAATGTTGTGGGTTAATATGGTAATGGATACATTGGCAGGACTTGCTTTTGCATTTGAACCACCGTTAATTGAGTATATGAAGGAAAAACCAAAAAGAAAGACAGAATCAATCATAAATAAATACATGATATCTGAAATTGTATTTACGGGTTTATATTCGGCTTTATTATGCCTATATTTTTTAAAGTCACCATTTGTAGAGAAAGTATTTAGATGTGATTATGACTATTTGATGACTGCATTTTTTGGATTGTTTATTTTTATTGATATATTCAATAGCTTTAATG
>CAKSGI010000633.1 GCA_934454005.1 uncultured Eubacteriales bacterium
TAGTTTACCATATGGTTTATTAGATACCTTAGAACGTTGGTATGTGTATGATACTATTGATATAGCAAGTAGAGTTATGCGTAAAATTAAAAGATATATTTAAGTGGAGTTTAATTTATAAAAATGTCAAATACTAGTAAATTTATGATTCCAACATGTATTTTTCTGTTGGTTGCAATAATTTGGCCTAATGTTGCTTTTCTATCAGCGTGTGCAGTATCTTTTGTTTGGGGATTTTCTATTGCATTTGTGTTAATGACATTAATTATTTGTTATTTGTTTTTTTCTGGAAATGCATTATCTATAAGAACCTTTTATTATAAAGAAGGATATAAGGATGGTTATGAAGATAAAAAAGAAAACAGAGAATATAATGATATGAAAATGTTTAATATCGAAAATTCATCTAAATGAAATTTACACATAATTTTTTACAAAAATATTTAAATGAACATCCTGAATGTTTTTCTGAATTGGAGAAATATCCAGGATGGACAATTTTTGATGTCGTGAAAAATAAAATTCAGCCAGCTTTATCACGATATTGTCTTACTTGTCGGAAAGCTTCTTCCATATAAAGCTTGCAAAAGAGGAACAAATTATTGTAATCGCTCTTGTCAAAATTCAAATAAAAATATCATTAACAAGAAAAAACTTACTTCAAAAGAAACATGTTTAAAGAAATATGGTTTTGAACATCAATCTAAAAATCCAAAAATTAAAAATAAAGTTAAGCAAACATGTTTAAACAAGTATGGGGTGAGTACAAATCTTATTTTTGCTCCACATAATTCTTCTACTATGAAGAAAACTTGTTTAGAAAAATATCGGTGTTTCAACTACATTTAATACTCCTGAAGTAAGAAAGAAAACACTTCAAGCACAATATTTAAAAACATTTAAAAAGATCCTTACGTGGAATCAATATATTCTTCCATTATTTTCTAAAGAAGAATATAAGGGTAAACATGAAATTTATAAATGGAAATGTACCAAATGTGGAAATGTGTTTATGTCAAATTTAGTGTCAAATGTCCACAAATTTGACATTCTAAAAGGAATTCCTAAATGTCCAATATGTTTTCCTATAGGATCATCTACGCAAGAACAAGAACTTGTTGATTTCTGTAAACAACATTTTTATGATAAATTAAAAACACATGATAGAACTTTAATTAAGCCTTATGAATTAGATATTATAATTCCTGAAAGAAAACTTGCAATTGAATTTAATGGCATTTGGTATCATTCATTAGAAGCGCGGAACATCATTAGGTTATCATTTAATGAAAACACAAATGTGTGAACAATTAGGATATAGACTCATACATATCTGGGAAGATGAATGGAATAATAACAAAGAAGAAATAAAACTTAAATTAAAACAAATATTTGAAAATAAAGAAGAAATTGATAATGAAATTACTTTATTTAAAAGAGATTGGTACTCTGTAAAAGATTTTAACGATGTAGAAGAAATTTTACCTCCTGTAATTGAAAATAGAGTATATCATATCGAAAATTGTGGTTATTTTAAAATAAAAAAGAAGTAAAGGTGTATAAAGAGAATGCCAAAAATTATTCATTCAGTTCATTTCAGAGGTGATTCCTATGGATGTGGTTGGTATAGGGAACTGTTTCCTTCTATGCTATTGCAGACATTATTAAATGGTGATGTTCAGTTTAGAAT
>CAKSGI010000634.1 GCA_934454005.1 uncultured Eubacteriales bacterium
CTATATAATCTTACGTTGTCAGCCAGTAAATTATTTAAGGCTTTTTGCTTTTCCTTGATTTTATCCTCGTACTCATTTGCCTGTCTCTCCATTCTCAACTTCAATGTTTCAAGCTGTATATTCGTACTTTTTAATTGCTCCCTGCACTCAATCAGATCTTGCTCGATGCTTTTATCTTCCATGTAAATCCCCCTCTAAAAGGTTCTTATGTAATCTTCAATTACTGTATCTTAATAATCTCTTTTTCATCAGTCAAAATGTTTGTTTCGTATTCCAGTTCTATTGATTGTGCTGATGCAGGAACAGAATAATATGTATTAAAAGAAACCTTTCTGCCAGAAGATAGATTTACATTAAAAAAATCCTTATCATCCAACGTATATACTTGATCGCATAATTCATCATCAGCATAACAATGAAAAGCATCTACTCCAACATATCTATCAGAACTACCTATATTTTTGAATGTAAATGAAACCATAACATATTTCATTCCGCTTTGCGGAGTGTTTAGACCGTATTCATCGTCATAACCTTTAAAATCGGTATCTATTTCATTGACAACAACATTGAGATCATTTGTTTCGAAAGAATATCCAACACTTACCGGTTTGATATCCGATTTTATTTCAGAATTTTGTTCCTCTTCCGTTACAATTTTCTCTGTGTTTTCGTCTACAATTTTGTTTACCTGTTCATCTTTATTTTCTGAATCATTTCCTGCATATATTACCACTGAAATGACAGCAATAATAAAAATATAAATGACCCATTTGCTGTTTCTGTTATTGTAATTTGGTTCTTTTAAAAATATCCCCATGTACATTCCCCCTACCATCTGTGATAGGTTAATCCTACCACAAGTGGCGGTTTTTGTCATTAGAAACTATATGCTTCTCTGCCCGTTCTATTAAAATATTCTCTTGCATATTTTCTAGCACTTCTTCCTATCTGGTCTTGTGTCACACCAAATTCTTTTTCGAGGATTCCTTGCAATAACTGATTTTGCTGTTTAAGTAACGCAATTTCCTGCTGTGATGCACTGTACACAGCATCACGAATACCTGTGATCTCCTGTCCACCGGCAACTGCTGTCTTTCCTCCAACAGTTCCAAGGATTTCCGGCACACCGTTTTCTCCTGCCATAAACATGCTGTACTGTTTTGGAAAACCTCCTGCGGCGAACGTTGGGATTTTTCCAAGGTTAATATTGCCAGCTTGAATTATTTCTTTTCCACCAATATTTACAGAATCCCATGAAAAAGACAGTTTTGAATTAAGCCACGTTGCAAAATTATTCCATACCTGCTTAATTCCTGCAACAGCATTATCAAATGCCTGCTTCAATCCGTCAGAAATGCCGCTGAATGTCCATTCGTCTTTTGTAAAATACGGTGCGACATGATTTGTCCACCAAGAACCAATTCCAGATGTACTCCACCAGTTACTAAATTCGTCCCATTTTTCAGAAAGACCTTTTTTCATTCCTTCTCCCTGCTCATCCCATCTTTTTTTTGTAAACCATGGCTTCACATGATTTTCCCACCAATTATATATTCCTGTCTTTTGCCACCAATCGGAAAACTCATCCCATTTAGCAGATAATCCCTCTTTTATTCCATTTCCTACTTCCATCCACTTTTTCTTTGTGAACCACGGGAAAATATTCTCCTGAATGTAAGTTAAGGC
>CAKSGI010000635.1 GCA_934454005.1 uncultured Eubacteriales bacterium
ATCTCAAAGAGTATTGGATAAATTTTTAGCAAAAAAACCTCATAAGGATAAAAAATATTATGGTGTGTGGTTCAATAGCCTGTGTTATCTTGGATATTGGTTGTATGCAAAACATAATAATCAGAATTTTGCGGAACTTCCGAGCGAGATGGAACGAATATTATCGTTAGTCTTAATTAAAAATTGGTTTCCTCAGGTATTGGATTTACAGACGAGAAATATATCTTCATTGCTTTTAAAAGCATATATTATTTTAGCAACTCAGGAAAATGAAGCATATAAATCAGCGGTTTCAAGTGTATGCGAAAAATTATTTGAAAATAATCCAATAAATCAAGTTATGGATGCCGGGTGGTATTTCTATAGAAATAATGTTGACAGACTAACAGAGTGGTATCATAATTGGCTTGGAGAAGGTGGTAGAGCTTGGAACAATCCTATAGGTGACAGAAATAGAATTATCAGAGATATCCTACATTTGGTTGATAAATATCAATTAGGAGATAAAATCGACACATTTGCTGCTAGAGAAAGGGCAAAATGGTCTGTTATAGGATATGCTTCTCATAAGGAATATAGCTTAAGTGATATACTAGATTGGTATGATAATTTGATCGAAACAGGCTATGGAGATACTTATAAATATACTGAACAGATAAAGTGCCTTTCTAGGAAAATGGAAGAATTGGGTGATAACAGACTTGATTATGAAGCAAACTGTAAGTTATATGGCGATTTATTTGGTAATGAATTAGCTACAACAAAAAAAGTATTATCTACACCTGCGTATATGTCAGAATTATTAAAACAGTCGGAATATATTATTGAAGGGGTGATAGGATACTTAAAAAATGCGAGTGTTTCAGAAAACGAGTTATTATCTATTTGGGCATTTGGATTAGGAATCTTGAATTGGAAAAATGAGTCTAACCACTCAACAATCGCAGCATTAGATAAAGCAATAGAGATTTGTGCTAAAAGAAATAAATTACCATCTGTACATGAAAAAAAATGTAAAATGGGTAAGGCTGAAATAAGTGTTGGTGTTAATCCAAGTCGATATATTATTCCGAACAGATGGTTTGATAAGGAAGAATCGGAAAATGGTGGAGAAGTTCCACGCAATTATATTGGGCGGTATCTACAGACGGGGAAATTGTATTATCATGATAGCCAAAAATTTTTTGAAGAATGTGAGGCGATGCGTGATAATAAAGAGTCCTATTATTCATGCTTAGAAAAAATCCTAGAGAAAGAACTTATTAATGAAAGTTATGGATGGAGAAACAGAGAGATTTTAAAGTATGCAATAAATAACTTACCGAATACCATAGCTGATAAGTATATAAGATTATATTTTATATCAGGATTAGAAGGAGAAAGAGAAAGCTTTTATCCTAGTGAAAATCTAATGCATTTATGTTTGTGGAAAGTAAAACAATGCGGTCAGGAATACTGTAAAAAAGGTTTGGACAATCTGCTGAATACCCACAATCTTTGGATTTCATCCGCTGAAAGAATTGGTATTCAAGAAGAAAATGTTAATGAGGAAGCAGACACGAATCTTCAGAGAGTGTATAGTTTATTGGATATTGAGAGTGTTGATTCTTTTAAAGATTTGTTTATTAGGGTTCTTATTATATTTATGCTTTCTGATAATTCTGATGCGGCAGAAAATGCATTAAGA
>CAKSGI010000636.1 GCA_934454005.1 uncultured Eubacteriales bacterium
CAAAATACATTCCACCCATTTTTGCTTATCAAAGCGGCTCTGTATGTAACCATTATATCCATCCCGAATTAACGTAGTCGACCCACCATTCACACTGCTGATTACCGGAACCCCAAAGTACATTGCTTCAAGTAAAACCATTCCAAATATCTCATAATTACTGGTAAAAACAAATAGTCCTGCCTGCTTATAGTACTCAGCCAGTTCTTTCTGGGTTGCTTTCTCTATATAAACAATGCTTCCCTGTGCTAACTCCGGTTCTATGCATTTCAAAAAGCGTTCCCTATACTCCTTCTCCCCACTTCCAATCATGATTAATTTAAAAGCCGTATCTTCCTGATACAATTTTCGAAACACATCGATGAGAAAATAAATATTTCTTCTTTCTTCAATCTTTCCTACATAAAGCAGATTTCTATTATTTCGAACTGTTTCCTTTTGTGCTTTATCATTCAGATAATCATTTTTCGGCATTCCAATACTGTCATGATTCTCAAAGTTATCTGTATTAATACCAACTCCTGCCGTGGTAACATACTGAAACCCCTTATTTTTTAAAAAATCTGTAGCTAAGTTACTTTTCGTTACCGCTACTACATTTTCATAATTTCTCCTTTTCAAGAAAAGCGAATCAAACACTTTACATTTCAAATTATAGCCTTGGGCATACTCTCCATAATATGGTCCGTGATAAATCATTGTCGGTTTCTTCGGTCTGGTGTATAGATTCCAGCTCATAATCTGGTCGTACTCATGAACCTGTATCACGTCATAATCCGGAATGATTTTTTTTACGGAAGGCATAAATCCATTCTTGAAAAATTCAAATCCCTTCAACCAGTAGATTGTAAAATGATAATTTTTTCCATCATGTTCAAACAGATATGGATCTCTTCTGTCTTTATTACTTCCGTTATATAAAACAATATCACACTGGTGTCCTTTTAGTGTAAGTGCCTTTGCCAATCCTACTTCCTGTACATTATAAGAATTTAAATTCAAGGTATCCGGGAATGTACGTATGATTAAAATTTTCATTTTGATTTTTTAATTACCCTTTTTATTTTCAAATATCTGTCTTTACCCAATATTTTTGCTGCATACTTTATAGCCCGAAAGTACGCTTTCCGGTACCAAGGCGACCAACTGGCTGCATAGTGGTGAACCGATACTGTCTGATCTCCAATCTCAAATGCCTGAATTTCATGATTAAAACAGCAAAAATATTCCTTGGGGAATATCGCAATTCCCTCTATCACCTGAAATGAATTATTTTTTTTCAATCCTTTGCGATCCAAAATACCCGTTACAATATCAACAATGTTCTCTATCCGCCCATTAATCTTTTCCCCGAACTTCTTCTTCTCATAAGTACTCGTAATTGCCTGCAGCACAGATTGATTGGGTTCTGAAGCATATACTAGCCCCGGGTTTACCGTCTGGTCACTCTCAAACCCCGTAAATGCCTGATATTGGAGAAACGCATCAGGTATTGGTCTTAAAAGTTCCACATCGGTATCAAAAAAGACCCCACCATATTGGTTTAGAATATCAAACCTTACATAATCAACCACAAAAGCCCACTTCTTCTGCCTATAAGCCTCCGCAATATAGTTATTCTTTGTTACATCATAATTTGCCTCGTTCCATTCCGAGATTTCCCAATCTGGGAGCACTCTCTTCCAT
>CAKSGI010000637.1 GCA_934454005.1 uncultured Eubacteriales bacterium
AATAGAAGGCAATTCTATTTATGGAAAAAGAAAACAGAAAAAGACGTGAATACGGTTAAAATATGTAAGGGAAAAATAGGAACAACGCGTTGGAGTAAATAAGATGGAAAATCTATATTGTCATAAAATAATTGGTATGCTAAAATCGAGAAAAGATATGTGAATGACAGGATTAAGGAAGAAAGGAGGTAGATGTTCTGGCTACAGTCAATGTAGATATTCAACCAGCTATAATAAATTGGGCGTTAAGTCAGACGAATGAAAATAAGTTGGGAGCAACACTTATGAATAATATAAAACAATGGCTTGCAGGTACTAAAACTCCTACTTTTAATCAAATCGAAGAGTTTAGCAGGAAGTCGAATATTCCTTTGGGGTATTTTTTCTTACAGACCCCACCTAAAGAAGAAATAAAATTGTTGGATTATAGGACAGTAGATAGCGTTGAATTGGCCAATCCAAGCAGGAATTTGATTGATACAATATATGAAATGGAAAATGTTAAAGAGTGGATGAAAGAGTATAGGCAGGAGACTGGCTTTGATGTGTTGCCATTTGTAGGAAGCCTTAAAGGTAGCAATGATGTGGAATTTATAGCAAAAAGAATAAGAGAAGACATTGATTTAAGCATTACTTGGTACAGTAAATGCAGTAACAAAAGTGATGCATTTAACCATATAAGAAACTTATTAGAGGAAAGTGGAATTTTGGTAATGCTTAATGGAGTTGTGGGAAAAAATACGCACAGAGCTTTAAGTATAGATGAATTCAGAGCTTTTACTATGGTTGATGATTGGGCACCATTAATATTTATAAATAGTGTTGATTCTCAAAGTGCAAAGATTTTTTCATTATTTCATGAAGTAGCTCATATATGGTTGGGTGAAGATGATTTATATAATGACAGAAAAAGTAGTCAAAATGTTCAGCCAATTGAAGTGTTGTGCAATGCGATTGCAGGGGAACTTTTAGTTCCGTTACAAATATTTAAAAATGAGTGGGAGAACTCTTTAATAGACAATGTGACAGATAGAATAGCCAATATGGCAGATTGGTTTAAATGTGGCAAAAGTGTTATAGCCAGAAAAGCATATGATATGGGATTTATCAATCACGCAATGTATAGAGATATAATTGAGGAAACCATAAAATTATACAACGAAATTCAGGAAAATAAAAAGCCAGGTGGTGGAAATTATTATAATACAATGACAAGTCGCTTAGATAAACGTTTTGTTAGGGCGTTATGTGAAAGTATTAGCAGTGGAAGAACATCTTTTACAGAGGCATATAGACTTACGAATACCAGCAGGAAAACATTTCATGAAATTGCATTTAGATTAGGGGGTGTAGTATGACGAATGATAAGGAAATTTTCTTGGTAGATTCTAATTCATTTATGACACCGTTCAGATTTTATTATGCTTTTGATCTAGTTCCGGCATATTGGAAAGAATTGACTAAACATATTGATACCGGAAGGGTTTTTGTGTTAGATATAGTTAAGGATGAAATTATAAAAGGAAATGATGAGTTAGCTTTTTGGATGTCAGACTTAACTAATTTGAAGGTTATACCAAGAGTCACTAGTGATACCGTGAATAAATATCAGGAAGTTATTCAATATATTGAAACTTGTGGGTTATATAAAGAATCAGCTTTGCAAACTTGGGCACAGAGTAATGT
>CAKSGI010000638.1 GCA_934454005.1 uncultured Eubacteriales bacterium
ATGCAAAAAATGCATAAGATGAGCAAGAAACCATTTAAAAGTGTGGAATATCAGGAACAGGTCAAAGAACTTGTTTATGATAATATGGAAGAATGTGAAAAGCTTTCAAAATGTATGGAAGCTTTGAATTGGAAATGGTGTGATGCAGCGGCTTCCAATAAAATTCCGAATGCCATGGAAATTCATAATACAATTATCGATCTGTTTGAATATTGTGAGAATGACATCTTTGAAAAATCTGAGGAAAGACTGATGAAGTTTGATGGATCTTATACAGCAAAAACCGGTGGACTGGTTCTTCGTTGGCTTTGGAATCCAAAAACATTGGAATTTTACGAATTTGAAATTATGTTTGACATCTGGGATTATGAATTTTAATTAAATTAACCTTCTGTGGATGTATTCTGGTAAGGCTTGTGGTTGGGCTTAATAGTTTATTCTCCTTTCAGTAAACTATGACTAGAATGCATCTATTTTTTTTTCAAATTGGCTTACTTTTTGAATTGAAGTGTTATATTAGAATATACACAAACAACTAAACTAAAGGATTACCATCATGGAAAAGAATAAAGAATTTCTCCTCGTTGAAAAATCTCAGGCAACTCTTGAAAATTTTACTCCTGAATTTTTTGAAAATTTTTTGAAAAATGTATCAATTGAAAGGATTTATAAAGGCAAAGATCTCCATTGCAGGTGTGGATGCGGTGGAAAATATTATGATACATCGTCTAAATCTTTTAAAGGTATTTTGACTAGGGCAAAGAAAGCCCTTGAATTTCTCCGTGAATGTGGAGACAAAAAAATTAAACAATACTTTGCATATAACCTTTATGTAAATGAAGGTTACATCAACATTCCGATTTACAATGAATTTAATTCAAATTTTAATCAGTGTTATTGCATACATTTTAAGTTTACTTTTTGAATTTATATGTTATATTAAAATATAAACAACTAAATGAAAGGATTTCAATTATGAGTATTATGCGTCATGTTCGTCCAAGCATTGAATCTGTTATCGTTCCTATCAAAGAAGGAATTTATGGGACTTTTAAAGGTTTTCCGGACTCCAAAACTAACACCAAGCTTGATTTTGTTAAATTTAATTTTTCCAATGAAGGACAAATTTATCTAAAATACATGAAAAATTATAATGAGTTGAAAATTGTAATTTCGGAAAATGGAAATGATATTGTTGACATCGGAATTCCTTTGGAAAAACTAAGAGGGGTCAACGAAGTTGAATATATTATGAAAGCAATTGATGAGGAACTTGATCTTATTAATACACAGTATAAAATGATAATGGATGATCTCACGGAGTAAAATTAATTCAAAAATTTAATAAGGGTTGGTTTACATGCCAACCCTTTATGTTATATTTTAATATACAAATAATAACCGGATTAATTTAATTTAACTGTAAACCCAGCGGGGTAAAGAAAAATGCTTTTTTCTTGAAAGCATTATAAATTTTCTATTTTTTGACTTTAAAAAATGTTTAATAAGTTTACTTTTTGAATTGAAGTGTTATTATTAAAATATAAACAAACAACAAATTGAAAGGAAGCAAATTATGAAAATCTTCATTGTTGAAAAATGCTCTAACTTTACTGATGGTTGTGGATCGATGTTTATTCATCGTATTTTTGAAAATCTTGAAGATGCACGAAATTATGTTATGG
>CAKSGI010000639.1 GCA_934454005.1 uncultured Eubacteriales bacterium
CCTTTCCTGCCTGCTCTTTTAAGCATTGAAAATGTGATAATACTTTACTTTTCGGTGGCATACATTCACCCATGTGAAAATGAGGAGTTAAAATTATATTTTCCACTCCCTGTGTATATTCTTTTTCTAAAAGTTTTATGGATTCTTCAATAGAATCTGAACCATCATCTACACCATATAAAATGTGACAATGAATATCTGTAATGCCTTTCATATCCGGCACCTCCTAAATCGCCACAATCAATAATCAGTATACCAAAAAAAGGAATATACGTAAAGTGGCAGATTGTGTTTAAATCATACAAATATGAGGGATTATGTGCAAATCACACTATCACAAACAGATTAGGTTTATGTCATTAATATCTGCATTCCAACCAATCTTTTTATTTAATATTGATATTTTTTGTGTAATTATTGAAATAATGCTTCTCTATACTTATAATGTTTATTGTACATTTTAGCGATTTAGATTTTATGGAGATTTGTATGAATAAAGATTTATTAAGAAGTGATTTCATTAAGTTGGCAACACCTATTATTGAAAACGAAAAAGTCAAGCGAATGGATAAATACATACAGCATGGTGACACAACTACGTTGGAACACTGCATTGCTGTTGCTTATGTCAGTTACTATATATCAAGAAAATTTCATATTCATTGTGACTATGACAGTTTGATTCGTGGTGCTCTACTTCACGATTACTTTTTATATGACTGGCACATTGCAGATGATTCTCACAAATGGCATGGTTTTAGTCATGCTGAAACTGCACTAAATAATGCCACAAAAGATTTTGATTTAACAAAAATAGAAATGGACATTATAAGAAAGCATATGTTTCCGTTAAACATCAAACTCCCACGCTATAGAGAAAGCGTAATTGTATGCATTGCCGACAAAATATGCTCATCCTACGAAACAATAACCAAACAAGCATGCTACAGCATATAAAAACTGTGGATTTTTTCTCGTACATTTAAGAGAGATAATAAATAGTCGAAAGCACGCTCCCGCTGCCAAACGCTGGTAGCGGTTATATTAAGCCAGTTTCACTGCCTTAATTAACCGACCGCGTTTGAAGCACTTTCTCCAATTTTATTATCTCTCTTAAATTGTATTCCGGATAAACTTTCCACAGTTTTCTTGTATTATTTTCTCATAAAAAAGCCGACCATGGATTTGTAATTATAATTAGAATAATAGGCAGTATTTCGTATATCTGAGCAAGCCTAGATACAATCAAATGCCCCTACTTTTTCTACCCTGTCTCTTTTCACACTTTTACTTTTTCTTTTTAAAATATATTCCTGCAAACAATATATAAACACATTCATTTTATGCATCCTTTAAAGCGCTCTCTATATATTCCACTCATTTATTTTTTTCCATAGACTAAGACAAATAAAAACTGCCAGCGTCTTTACGATTTTACAAAATTTAAGAGAGATAATACTTTGGGAGAAAGTGCTTCAAACGCCGTTGGTTCATCAAGGCAGCGCAGTCGGCTTGATAGAACCACTACGAGCGTTTGGCAGCGGGAGCGTGCTTTCGACCAATTATTATCTCTCTTAACTTGTATTCCGAATAAATCTCCCAATAATTTCTCATAAAAAAGCCGACCATGGATTTGTAATTATAATTAGAATAATAGGCAGTATTTCGTATATCTGAGCAAGC
>CAKSGI010000640.1 GCA_934454005.1 uncultured Eubacteriales bacterium
CTTCTGACGCATCTTCGTTCTCATTCGTTCAATATCAAGAGTCTTCTTTGCAGATGTATCGGACAATATTCTTGAAAATGCACCTACAACACCCGCAAAATCTTCATACTGATTTTTATCTGTTTTAGTTTTAAATGGTACAAGAGCATCATCCCGAATGTGTTTTTTACTTTTATTTTTTACTTCATCAAAGATGTCATTTACACCACCTTCGCCTTCAAAAACAATCCATGTATTATCCATCAATCCATCACCTCGAAAGAATAGCCATAATCTTCATCATATGAAAGTCTATATTCCTTAGCATTTTTCTGAGATAAATCTCGAATATAAATTTTCTCCATTTTTGTTCCACCACGTGAGATTTTATTTATAAACTCTACACATTTAACATTTACACGTTTATCATTAATACTCGGAACATATCCATTTAGCACTTTCTTAAGCAATCTATATAATGAAAAGTCTACATCTAATTCTGCTTCGCAGAAACCAGAATACCTATATTTCAATCGTAATTCATCTTTGAATGAGCATAACTCTTCTTGCGGTTGCCTCGGAAGGTTATCAGCCTTCTTCTTAATCTCAATTTTTTGAACCAAATGAAAATCAGATTTTTTACTTCCAGAAGGCAGCTGCATCTCATCTTGATTTACTTGACCATTCCAAGATAATATTCCTTTTTCAACTATGCTATATACATCCTTTAGAGCCAGATGATTCCCTATGTTCCATGCGTATAGAGCCCGCATATATTCTTCATAGTCTTTATCTCGTGGCAGTAAATCATTTCTTGCTTCCGTAAGCCAACATGTCCTTACAAAAATTTTTAAAATTTCTTCTTTTACTGCATGATTTTACTTATCTGAAAAATCTCTATCTTTTAATCTATTGAGCAAAGTTCTATATTCAGGCAAATTCTCTTCAAATATATTTACAATATCATCAGAATTTTCATAATATATAAAGAAATCATCAATTTTTTCATTTCGAATCCGCATTGGATCTATAGTCCCCATTGCATCTAATACTTCCGAAGAATTCTTTTTCCCAAAGAGTGTATTCGGCAATAATGATTCACAATATTTAACACTTGTCATGTTTTGTGGAATTTTTCTTGGTTCCGCAGAATCTCGCTCCCTATCCCTATAACGTTCATCCACTACAATTTCATAAATCATGTTTAATAATGTTCTTGTAGATACAATCAGTTTGTTCTTTACCATACTCTCGACAACAGCACCTACAATGCCCTGCTGGATTTTTTCATTAGAAAGCAACTGGTAATTTAAACATACCGGACAAATATCCTTCGCGTCACAATTTATACAATTCTTACAATACTCTGAATAAAACTCATTTTCAGAAGTTTGTGCCGTTATCTTGTCCAAAATTCCTCTGATATATCTTGAGGTAACTTTTCCATAAGGTGCTAATTCATATAAACGATAATCGGCAAAATTAACACAATGAAAATGTTTGCTATGTTCAGACACTGATATAGTTTCATCTAATATTCCAGCACAATCAACATACTCCTTTAATTTTCCAAACCTGCCTTCTTCATCAGCTTCCAGAAAATTATTTAGTGTTCCAAGATTAATTGCTAAAATAACCTTACTGTTTGATTGATCTATTTTATCATCAGCAAAATTTTCCATTATTTTCATTAATGTGTAAGAT
>CAKSGI010000641.1 GCA_934454005.1 uncultured Eubacteriales bacterium
CTGCAATTGATAGCAATATTAAATCTTTTCCACCAAAACAATTCATATATTACATACAGTTTATTCTTTCAATTGCAAGGTAAAACAACGTGAAACACAATCAACCTGAAGCAAACTCATGAAAACATCCACTATCTTTTAGCCAAATTACATTTGTTATAAAGGAACGGATAAAAAATGTACTTTTTGAATAAATATTGCTTTTGTAGCGATGAAATTAATAATCATACACTGATTTATAATTCACAAACTGACACTTGCGTTATCTTGAATTTTAAAGAATTAAATCAAATTTATGATTGTAAACTCTCAAATGAATTAAGTCGAAAGTTAATAAAATTAGGAGTATTTAAATCTAAAGATGCAAACCACTTTGATATAAATTCATTTAAAGAAAAGCTTCAAAAACTCCGTAATGTAATGAACTCAACTTTTACTTTTTACATTATTATGCAGGAACAATATTTAGATACAACATGGAAAATAAGTGAACAAGAACTCAGTGAATGTATAAAAGCAATCAAGAACTTTAGTCTTCAAACAAACACTAATAATATAACGTTAATATTACAATATAATATAAAATATGAAGATATAGAATTAATAAACAAAGCACAATATGATCAAAATATAGTTTATTATGAGCTCGAAAACATTAAACATAAAATAATAATTAACAAAACTAAATTTCCTGAAAATAATGGACAACCAAATAGCAAAACAGATAAATTTATATGTCAGTCACCTACATATGATTCAAGCGATTTTCTAAAGCATTCTTTTTCGAACTTATCGGATAAAAGTATGTGGAAATACTTTCGAACCATTCAGGATCAACATTTGTTCGAAAACAAAATTGATTCCTTTGAATTGCTTTGTCCCTATTTATCAGAAAACTTTTATGTAATCGAACATGCTACATTGATAAAAAAATGTCCGTGTATTTCTTGTGATTGTAAAAATATAATTGGTGTTATACATAATGCCGAAATTGTGCTTAATGAAAATATTTATTCATTTAATTTGTCGGAAGACAAATTAAATAGCGACTGTATGCAATGTAATTTTATTTACATTTGCTTAGGACAAAATTGCAGAGTATGTTCCAATAACAGTATTGTTGCATGTATGCCTTTAGGTAAATTCATAAGAAAATCATTAAACAAGAGATTACTTGAGATGATGAATAATAAAAGCTATAAACTTCAAGTCTAAATCACCAGATTATACCATGCCCAAGATAACCACAAAAAATTTATTATTAACAGTATATGAAGCCACCATAATGCATCCAATCCACATTAAATCATTAAAGTATAAAATGAACCTTTATAAAATACTCCTGTTTTTAATAAATCGTTACTGACAACCCACTTTGTTTATATAACACTTCAGATTCGCCTAAATCCATGAGTAAAAAGATATAAATATTTAATTATATCACATAATTCAAAGAAATTCAGGCTATTCCAATGAAAATCACCGACAAGCAAACCGAGGGGATAATATGAGAAAATTCAAAAATGTATTTCGCGCTACAAAACTAACCTTTCACTGCGATAAAAAATATATTTTTATTAAGATTGCCGCCGTGCTTTTTAATTCGGTCTTATCGTTTGTTTCGCTTTACATAAACAAACTTTTTATTAGTGTTTTAATCAGCGATAGTCCTTCTCTTAAAC
>CAKSGI010000642.1 GCA_934454005.1 uncultured Eubacteriales bacterium
ATATATAGCTCTTGCACTAGCGCTTTCTATAATTGTATTTATAATAACTTTAGCTTTTAATATAATAAATGAAGTATTCTTGTCTATTCATGAGGAATCTACACAAAAAGTAGAGTATAAGTTTCAAAATGAAGTTATTAATAGAATGGCTACTAAATTTAAAGTTTTTATTGAAAAAGAAGGTCTTAACGGAACAACTAATAAAATTTCTGGTGTTGTTGGATCATATGATTCAACAAATATGAAGATAACTTTAGCTAAAAAGTCAACAATTACAGCAGATGAATTAATTGATATTCAAGAAGCTGTTATTGATGATTACCAAGAAAACGCATTCTGGATTATGAATAGAGCTACAAGAAAAGCATTAAGAAAATTAAAAAATAGTGATGGCGACTATATTTTAAATAAGAGCTTTGATTCAAAATGGGATTATGAATTATTAGGTAAGCCTGTTTATACAACAGATAGAGTTACTGCATTAGGAACTGCTAGTAAACCTGTTATTTTCTACGGTGATTTCTCAGGTTTAGGTATCAAAATTTCTAAAGATTTAGAGTTATCTGTTCTTTATGAAAAATATGCAACACAACACGCAATTGGTGTTTGTGGTTATACAGAAATTGATGCTAAAGTTGAAAATACCCAAAAAATCGCTGTTGGCGTTTCTGGCAGTGCAGATTCGTAGAATATTACTCCATCAAATTGGTGGAGTAATATTTTTTAAGAATGTAGGCTAACGATTATTGTTGTTTAGGCTACCTCAAAGGAGGAAAACAATGAAAATTAGCACAATAAATGCTGAAGATATTATGAACTATTTAAGAATAGCTGAATCTGATAGAGATATTAACTTAAAAAATGATATTGAAAATTATTTAAAAATTGCTAAAAAGTTTATTCAAGACGAAACAGGCCTTGATGCTAAAGAAATTGATGAACACGATGATCTTATCATTATCGTTTATGTTTTATGTCAAGAATTTTATGATAACAGAAGTCTATATGTTGATGAAAAAAATCTCAACAGGGTTTATGAAACGATTTTAGGAAGGCATCGAGTTAATTTATTATGAATGCTGGCAAATATAATAAAAAAATAACTATTTTTTCAAAGGAAATTGAAAAAGATTCTTCAGGATTTGAAAAAAGAGAGTGTTGTGAAACTGAAGTATTGATTTGTTATGCTTCAGTTAAAACAACAAAAGGCATTTTATTAATAAAAAATGATACTGATTTTGAAAAGGCGTATACAAATTTCACTATTAGATACCCTCGAAATGTTGAAATAACTAGAGATATGTTTATCAGATATAACAGTAAAGAGTACACAATAGAATATTTGAATAACGTTAATGAAGAAAATACTGAACTAGAAATTCAAGCGAAAGTAGTTGTTAAATAATGGCTTATTTTGATGCTGAAGTGCCAAAAGAAGTATTAAAATCTTTAGAAAAACTTGAGAATTGTTGTGAAAAAATGTTTGGCGAAATGACTAAAGCTGGTGCTGAAGTAGTTTACAAAAATGTAAAGTCAAATATGAAAAGTGCATTTAAGACTACAAAATCATTAGAAAAGGGTTTAAAAATCACGAAAGTTTACAAAACACCTAGCGACGATGGAATCAATGTCTACGTTGGATTTTATGGTTATGATACTGATAGTAAACCAACTATAAAG
>CAKSGI010000643.1 GCA_934454005.1 uncultured Eubacteriales bacterium
ATAATATAAATGTATTAGAAAAAGGCAGAACAGGAGTGATAATATATGAGTTGGCGTGACAAATTTGCAAATTTTATGTACGGGAGATATGGTGTTGATGATCTTTCAAAATTTATGTTATTAATTACATTCATACTATGCATAGTTTCCATGTTTGTAAAAACGTCCATTATTAGTTTATTAATCTTACTTCTTATTGTTTTTACTTATTTTCGTATGTTTTCAAAAAATATTTACAAACGTGCAGCTGAAAACGAAAAATATCTGCAATTTATGGGAAGATTTAGAAAGAATAAAAATTTTGGTAACAACTATGGTGGATACAGTAGAGGATACAATGGCTATGGCAATGGTTCAAATACTTATGCACAGCAGAAGAAAATCTACAAATTTTTCAAATGTCCCGGCTGTTCACAAAAAATAAGAGTTCCAAAGGGACACGGCAAGATTGAAATCCGTTGTCCTAAATGTAACACTAAATTTATTCGCAGAAGTTAATTATTATTATACTTTTTAAAATTATTGCTATTACAATATTTTAATTTTATTGTAATGTTTAAGTTATTTGATTTTTTAGTTGGAGATTGTAATGTTTGGATATGTTGTTGTAAACAAACCCGAATTAAAATTTAAAGAATTTGATATTTACAAAGGCTACTATTGTGGTCTTTGTCGTTCGTTAAAGGAAAGGCACGGCATCTGGGGACAGTTTACCCTGACATATGATATGACTTTTTTGTCTTTACTTTTGTCTAGTCTTTATGAATCTCCGGTTCATAGTGAGCATCATCGTTGTATGGCTCATCCCATGAGTAAACATCTTATGATTTCCACTGAATATTCTGATTATGTAGCCGATATGAATGTTATTCTTGCCTACTACAAATCACTTGACGACTGGCACGACGACCATAATGTATTAAAGCTTGCTTTTGCCAAAGTTTTAAAAAACAAATGTAAAATATTGTGGATTGGTATTGATGATAAAGATGTTGATATATCTGCTGATAATATTAAATGTAGTGGAACAGGAACAACATTTGAAGCTACATTTAAAGGAGATAAAAATAAATACAAATTTGAAACTAAATTACTAGGTAGACACAATGTATATAACATTTTATCTGCACTGGCATTAGGGTACGAATTTGGTGTAAGTATTAAAGATTTACAATTGGGAGTTAAAAAAGTACGACCAATTGAGCATAGATTGGAAATGAAAAAAATAGGAAATTTTTATCAAATAGATGACGCTTATAATTCTAATCCAGTAGGAGCAAAAAGTGCACTTGACGTTTTAGAGATGATGAATGGTGATAAAGTTGTAGTTACTCCAGGAATGGTTGAATTAGGTGATAGCGAAGAAGAATTAAACAAAGAATTTGGTAAGCAAATTGCATCAGTTGCTGATAAAGTAATCTTAATTGGTAAAAATAGAACAAAACCAATTTATGAAGGATTGCTAGAAAAAGGTTATAATGAAAAAAATATTTATATTTTAAACGATGTAAGAGAAGCATATACTATTTTAAATACATTGAAAAATAAAAAGGATTTGTATGCGTTATTCGAAAATGATTTACCGGATACATATACAGAAAAGTAGGAGGATTTTATGATTAAATTAGGAGTTATTTTTGGTGGAGAAAGCGTTGAACATGAAGTTAGTATAATA
>CAKSGI010000644.1 GCA_934454005.1 uncultured Eubacteriales bacterium
ATATGTACAGAGCACATATTTATAATATTTCTTTTAAATCACTAATAAAGTTTTAAATACCCGCAATTTTCAACTTCAAAACTGTCTCTAATAATAATTTCCGGAGGCAATTCTTCAAAATTCCCAGATAAATTATTAAATACAAAAAATTTTGGTTATCAATGTTTTTCCTTAATCATTTTGTAAAAATCAGAATTTAAACTGTTCAAAAACGTAAAAGCTTCTTCTTGACATTTAGTATAACTGTTTTGAGGTTTAGTATTATAAGCTAGCAATTTGTATTCTCTTCGCTTTGGTAATTCAACATGTAAAAACCAAACAAATTTTCCATCAATAGCTTTTTCTAAAGTTTCTTTAATTTTAATTGAAAACTTTACATCATTCTTTGTTATAGAAATACTAGAAATATAATCAGGACTATCTAAATCAATACAAATTATTTTATTTCTTTCAAACATATTTAATTACCTTTCTTATTGAAACATCTCTATGTGTATAGAGAATATTAAACACTTTTGAAATGTTGAAAAATTAGCACATTCATTAAATAAATTCCAATATTTTGATAATGCAAGTTTATTAGAATGTGTTGTAATCATATCAAATCCTTTCTTTTTAAAAAAAATAACATCAATTTCAAAAAAGTAAACGAAAAACTTGGAAAATTCTTTGTTTAGTTAAAATTTATTTAATATAATTTAACTTTTCTTTAGATAGTGTTATTTTATAGATATAGATAATAATACGAGAGTAACTCTCCGGTCTTATAAATCGGGCATTGTCGGAGTAATTGGTGCATGTGGGTTCAAGTCCCACCTCTCGTACCATTAAAATAATTGCTCTGTACGAACGGTTATAACTTTACTTTAACTTATTAATTAAGAGCTTTATATATAATTTAATTGACAGGTTAATTAAATTTTATAATTAACCTGTCAATTTACTTTTAATAATTTATTTTATATTAGTACATTATAAAATATAATAATTTTTATTTAAAAATATTTGTTTATTTTAAATAAAAAATAAAGGAGTTGCAAATGAATTTACCTAAAACATATGAAGATTTTTTAAAGCTTTCTGATGATGAATTAATGAAAATTTCAAGGCTGCCTTTAACATTAGAAGAAGCACAATTGTTTATTTCATTTATAAATAGAGCAAATGATGACTATATTAAAAATAAAAATAAAATTACTGCAGAATCACAAGAGAAATTAAAATCAAAATAAAAATGAATAATTTATTTGAAACATACTTTAAAATTATAAACGAAGCAAAATTTAAAAATTCTAAGTGGAAATTCGATTGGCAACATAATAATGTTGAAATATATCAAAATATTGATCATTTACAAGAACGTTTAGCTGAGCGTTATCAAAAAGACATTTATGAATGGTCATTTTGGAATGCAGCTAAAATTCAGATAACAGATTATATTAATAACAATAATATTTGGAAACTATGCAGCAAACACAATAAACATCAGAAAATGTGTGTATGTCATTTAACTAAAACTAATTTATGGTCTGCATTTATTCTTCAAAATGATCTTGAAGAATCTAAACATAGAATTTATTTTTCAACATTTTTACCAAATGAAAATACAAGAATTCATTCAAATATTTTTAAATTTGAAATTCCTATTTAAACTATGAATAAATTTAATAT
>CAKSGI010000645.1 GCA_934454005.1 uncultured Eubacteriales bacterium
CTATCCTCACCATTTCCATGTGGAATTTTTCCTATTTGCAACAATGCTTCTCTTGATATTTCATCTCCTTTTGCTGCTTCTTCATATGGTTTACCTCCTATTAAGGCTTTTAGCGCCTCTAAACTATCCTCACCATTTCCATGTGGAATTTTTCCTATTTGCAACAATGCTTCTCTTGATATTTCATCTCCTTTTGCTGCCTCCTCATATGACTTCCCAGCTAACAAAATTTTTAGTGCTTTCAATCCTTTTTCTATATCATATCCAAATTTTGCATAAACTAACAATGCTTCTCTTAATGCTACAGAATCTCCTTTCAATAAGTTAATGTCTATTGCATTGTAGCAATCCTTTATTATTTTTTCATCTAAAATTCCACATTCTTTACTACATAAAAATAAAACACGAATAATATTTAACCTGTAATAATCTTGGTATTTTGAAAACTTTTCTCTCTTTAAATTATCAACATTTAATATACCTATATATCTATTCTTTATCTTCTCTACTATATTGATTATCTCCTGATTTTCTCTGGTTAAATGTTCATCACTCAATAAATTTATTGCACGATATAATAAATTCATGTCACTATCGCTATTTATATTAAAACATTCAATTTCATCACATATTTTATACGCTTTTATAATATCTTGTTCTGCCCTTTTTTCATCTTTATATATCCTAATAAGCACAGATAAACACCATTTATTGTAATCTTTACTTTTACCTTTTCCCATACTTTTTAGAATTTCATCTGTTAAATTTTTTAAATCAATTCCTTTTAAATGACGGTCATGGTGTATTTTATTTATTAAAACTTTTTCTTCAGGCGTAGTTTCAATTAAACTATCATCACTTTTAACATCTAACCTTGATCTCTTAGACTTAGGGGCAATCTCTGATGTACTAGCATCCTCAAGATCTTCAGAATGTAGTCTCTTTTCACCACCTAATGTCTCTTCTTGTGGCTCATTTGTCAGAACCATTTGTTCGCTAATATTATGCTTGTACACTTCACTTTCTCCCTCAGACGCATAGGTTAGTATTCCTGCATTATGAAATGCAAAACTAGTTAGCGTACACGTTGTTAAAAAAATGGATCTTAATTTTCTCTTTAAATCATTATTCATTAGTATTCTCCTTGCATTATTAATTTTTTGTAATTTATTCATAAAACTGCCTTATTATTTTACAGTGTTGTCTCTGTATTGTCAAATATTATTTTTTCGATACCCACAACAAACAATATCTTGACAAATTAGTAAAGTTGATATATTATTTAATCTATATTATTAGCTTAGCGGATATGGCGGAATTGGTAGACGCGTATGGTTCAGGTCCATATGAAAAAAATTTTCATGCAGGTTCAAATCCTGTTATCCGCACCATGCTGGTAACCATTAGGGACTTAGTCTTCCTGTGGTTATCCTTTTTTTGAAGAGTGTAATTGCTTTAAGCAATTCGCTCTTCTTTTTTTTCGCCCAAAATTCTTTATAAGACTTTTTTGCTCGTGTTTTGACATTTTGTGGATTTCTATATATCCTATCATTTTATAATAAATCTCTATCTTTTGAACCTTTTCTCCACAGACTTCTTCTCTATGATGAACAACGATTTTGTCAATGAACTCTTGTAAAATATCGAGTGTTAATTCCTCTATCTCAGA
>CAKSGI010000646.1 GCA_934454005.1 uncultured Eubacteriales bacterium
CAATACTACAAATAACTCCAACAAGAAAAGAATTTGAATTTATGGAAACAAATTTAAACAAATTAGCAGAAAGAAATTGATAAAAACAGTAAAAATGACAGAAATTTACATAAAAAACTTTAAAACTAAAGAAGAATATGGTATAATAAAATAGAATGTAAACCTTTATAGAGAGGGGAAAACTTTAAAATGAATGTTTTTAAAAATGCGGTAATAAAAAAGATATTAATAATTTTAATGGTAGTAATTTTGATAAATAGTTTTATTATGCCAAACTATGTATGGGCAAAAGAAGGACCAGGGGAAACCTTAGTTAATGCTTTAAGCTATTTAGTTGCTTGGGCTGGTGATACTGGAATAAAAGTTATGCAAAAACTTATGATGGGAACAGATGATATTGAAGAACTTAATACAACCACAAATAAAAATGAATATGCAATCAAGTATTCCCCTGGATTAATATTTTCTAATTCAGTACCTGCATTGGATATAAATTTTATTTCAGCAAGTGAAAATGATAACGACTCTGTATCAAGACTAACATTGGATGTAGAAAACAAAGATGACTACGTAAATTTAATTAAGAAAGCAAATCTTACAGAAAGTGATTTTTCAGTTGTATGGCAGACAGACACTGAGAGCCAGTTTGAGATTACGAATTTGGATGTACTTCAAGACAATGGAATATCTGTTGCATGGGTATCTCAAACAGGAAATACACTTGGAAAGATTACATATCTTATGAATACTACAAGTGATGCATATAAATGGACTTTAAATAATTATGGAAACTGGGGAAGGATGAAAGATGTCAGTGTTATACTGACTAATAAGCCTGGATTGGCAGTGAATCGGGTCTCATTTAGAATGTGCCTACATATATTTTCATAATGGTAACTTATATGTACTTGAACAAACTAGAACCGCAAGCAGTACAACTCCTACAATTTTGAAAATGTGTACAAAAGCAACTTTACAATCAAAGCTTGCAGGAACATCAAATGCAGAAGTGATTGAATTGGAGTCAACAGCATATAAACTTCAGCCATATATTGCAACTTGGTATAATGCACTAAGAACAATAGCCTTAATTGGTTTATTATCAGTTTTATTGTATTTAGGAATAAGAATGATTCTAAGTAGCGCATCTGCTCAGGACAAAGCAAAATACAAAAATATGATGAAAGATTGGATTGTTGCAATCTGCATTATATTTGTATTACACTACATAATGGCATTTATGTTACAAATGTCTAGTTCGCTAACAGAAATAATTAAGGGAAATGTTATTAAAATAACAGATTCAACAAATAAAGCAGATGAATTAATGAGTACTGTTAGAACAAATTTAGGCGATTATAAAAATAGTTCTGGACCACAGACTTTTGGATATGCAGTAATGTATATGACCCTTGTGATTTTGACTGGTATGTTTACTATTCAGTATTTAAAAAGGGTTGTTTATATGGCTTTTCTTACAATGATTGCGCCATTGATTGCACTAACATATCCATTAGATAAAGTAAAGGATGGAAAGGCACAAGCATTTAGTTATTGGGTTAGGGAATATATTTTCAACTGCTTAATACAACCAATTCATCTACTGCTATATACAATTTTCATAGTTAATGCAATGGATTTTGCAAAAGTAAATGTTTTGTACTCAAT
>CAKSGI010000647.1 GCA_934454005.1 uncultured Eubacteriales bacterium
GATATTGTAAAACAAAAAGATGAGTTATTTGAATTGTTTAAATACCTAAAGAAAGGGTTTAATGGCAATTTGTTTGAATTAGATGAAGAAAAAGAAAAGAAAGAAGTTAGTGAAGAGTCATTAACATTATTGTACAATTTTTTAACAGCAAAAGTCGAGATGAAAACTGGTCAGATGTGCCTATTTCCTTTTTATGACTTTAATATTATTCCGATAGAATTAATTAGTAATATATATGAAATCTTGCTTGGCAAGAAAAAGCAAAACAAAGATAAGGCATTTTATACACCAGAATATCTTGCAGATTATATTGTTGAACATACAGTTGGGGACTACCTTGTTAATGAAAAGGAATGTACTGTTTTGGATCCAGCATGTGGTTCAGGTATTTTTCTAGTGAAAGCACTTAGAAAAATTTTAGAAAGAAACGCAACAGACGGTGGGTATATTCAGGATAAAGAAGATATAAATAGATTAGTTAAACATAATATTTTTGGTATTGATTATAATGAGGAGGCTGTCGATGTGACAATATTTTCTCTTTATATTACGTTGTTCGATTACCAAGACCCTAAGAATTTGAAGGATTTTAGATTGCCGTTATTAAAGGGAGAAAATATAATTTTTGGTGATTTCTTTGACAAAAATATGTTGGATTCAATTGAGAATATCAATTTTAAATTTATTCTAGGAAATCCACCGTGGGGAAAGATGGATCAAAAATTATATAAGAAATATTGTGTGGAGAGAAATGTCAAACTTCCAGACAATGAAATCTGTGTTGCATTTTTATTAAAAGTACAAGAAATAGGAAGTGAAGATACACAATGTAGTTTGGTTATCCCTTCTAAGATATTGTATAAAGGTAAAAAACCATCTAGAGATTTCAGAGATAGGATTTTGCGGAATGTAGAATTTAATCAGATATTAGAAATATCAGCAGTTAGAAAACAGATATTTAAAGGGGCGATTGCACCAGCAGCGGTCCTGACTTTTATGTGTAGGAAAGCATGTGAGGGACATAAAATAGAGTATGTTAGTTTAAAACCCAATAAGTATTTAAAACTGTTTGGGGTAATTATGATTGAACCGGATGATATAAAATATGTAAGACAGATATTGTTATTAGAAAATGACGAATTGTGGAAGATACTAGTTTATGGAGGATATTGGGATTTTGAGTTACTTTGCAATACATGTAAAAATTTAAAAACGATTAAGGATATTGTAAAAGAACATAATTTAACAATGAAAAAAGGTTTACAGGATAATGATGGGGATCAAAAGGATTCTTCACATCTAGTTGGACAAAAAATTTTGGATTCTGATGAGGCAATCAATCACTTTTATCTGAATACTAGTGCTTATGAAATATTTGATAAATCAAAAATACATCGTCCTAGAGATCCAAAGATATATAATGCACCATATGTTCTTTTTAAGAAAGGTTTGGATTGTGGGAATTATTCGATAAGAGCTGTATATACAGAAGAGAATTTCTTATATAGAGAAACTATAAATTGTATAAAAGGTTCAGAATCTAATAAAAAGATATTATTAAATTTATGTGGATTACTTAACTCTTCGCTATTTTCATATTTTAATCTAATGTTAGGTTCTTCTGCAGGGATTGAAAGAGAACAGGTTTTTTTGGAGGAGTTAGCT
>CAKSGI010000648.1 GCA_934454005.1 uncultured Eubacteriales bacterium
AGATAAGCATATGTATTCATTGTATCTTTGCCTTTAGAAACAGCAAAATCCCAATCTTTTAATGCCATGTAATTAGATATCGTATCTCCTATTCCAGCTTTAATGTTTCTTAAAGGGCCGGACGCTATTATCTCTGTATCAATTAATGCCATAGATGGTATGGCAGCTCCAAGACTTTTCGGAAGTCCATCCTGTCTTTTTAATACAGCAATTGGAGAAACCAGTCCATCATTTGCTGCCGTTGTAGGTATTGCCAAATATGGTATTTTTGAAACAAAGGCGGCATATTTGGCAACATCCAAAGTCGTCCCTCCTCCCATCCCAACTATACACTCAATATCCGTTGCAATACACATCTCAGCAATATTCATAGCATAAGAAATTGAATTACTCTCTACATATTCAATTTTTAGATGACCAATATTTTCAATCTGCCTCTTTACAGCATCACCATACAATTTATCAACTACTGGATCTGAAACGTAAAGAAGCTTTCCAGAAATGCCATTAAGCTTCAATGTTTCTTCTATAAGGTTTATAGTTCCTCGAGCTATTTTTAAATAATTTTGTCTCATATTTGTCATTTCCATTCAATCCACTAATTAACACATTCAAATTACTGTTCGAATGCCTTTCTCGCTGCTCCATCAAAAGGTTTCCCATTAAAACTAATTTCTTTATACTTCCTAAAATCAAATAAAAATTGAGGTAATTCTTTTTCTATTCTTTTGATATTATCTTCATCCTCTGGATGCAATCTAATTAATTGAGTGTTGTTAATTGACCTGGAAGGATCAAAAAATTCTTTTCTTCTAATGTGATTATGTATTCCCAAAAAATTCTCAATTTTAGAAATGCTTTCATCATAGTTATAAATTAGGTCTTCAAATCTTATTCTTAACACATCTTGAGATTCACCATAATGTCTCCTCATATTTTTATAATAGATAATAAATTTTTCGACATCATCTATTGGAGAAAACTTGAAATTGGGATCTTTAGTATACTTTCCAGCTAAAAATAAGTCACGTGGGTCTTTATCTACCACAATTGCTTTTGCGTCTTTATAAAATTTCATGCTACATTCTGGATTATTCCCTGAGAAAGGCTGATCCAAACAAATTGGTTTACTTAAATCTGCCCCCATTGCTTCTAGTACTGACGACGTATATCGTTGTACCGCTGTATAAAAATTTTCTGGTTCAATCGAATATCGTTTTATCGCACACGGCCACACATATACCCTATGTCCTACTATTTTCTCAATAATCTTAGGCATAAATATCTTTTTTGATGCAAATGCAAAAACATCTTTTATTACATATCCAGAACAAACTTCATGTGTGTACAAACCCTTAAATTCAAACTGTGTTATCTCATTTATAAACTGTTTGCTTAATTGATAAAATTTCTTTCCTTTACATGGCTTATTGATAAATGGAACCATATATGATTTTGATTTTCTTAAAAATCTATTTATAGCAAATAATGCTCCAGAAGCTATAGTTCCTATAAAAACTTGAATAGGAAGCTTATTATTATCTCCAGTCTTTACTCCATCTATTGTCTTTGAATCTTTATTATCTTTCTTTATATCACTTACACCTAAAGTAGCTTCTTCTACTTTATTACTATTTTCATTTTTATTTACTACAGGTGTTGTG
>CAKSGI010000649.1 GCA_934454005.1 uncultured Eubacteriales bacterium
ATTCAATCCAGCACCCGTTTGATCCCGATACCATTTTATAGCCGGAATTTTGAGATTTTTAGGCAAGAAATTCTCTCTTATGTAATTAACAAATAAATCTTTTGATTGCGATTGACTATCACTTTCTTGTTCTGCTTCTTCCTGAACACATATTGAAAAGACTACTTTTCCCTCTTCATTTTGTTTCTTTGTGACACTATGTTTATCTATTAACTGTTCCAATCTCTGCCCTATCTCAAACATAGAATATCCCTGCAATTTTTCAGCTATTTCAACCATGGTCAATTCTCCATTTGTATTCAAAAGGTCAAAAATTCTATTTTCAAATTTATATGTTCCATCCCATATAGCATCCACAGCCCGCTCGCTTTCTAATAAAGTTTTTCCTGTTTGATAGCAATAGAAACTGATTGCCATATTTTTCTCATTCTTAACTTTATATTCATCAATTATATA
The DNA here is from genome assembly GCA_934454005.1 of uncultured Eubacteriales bacterium. Next base: position 457 of record CAKSGI010000649.1, read on the forward strand.
GTTAATGAATGTATCCTCTACCTTATTGTTATCTAACGCCTGTTTCGTATAATCTATCCAAATAACAGGTCTGACACCGAACCATCTGTCAACACGTTCTCCATAATTTGAAATGTTACCGATAGTGTCAACCTTTGCTGCGTACTTGTGATTGTTAGCCGATGTCCGAAGCCACCATGTACATCGTCCAATTCTTGATGGATTTTTTTCTTCCTCCTTGACGTAATACATTTTACTTTTTTTAGCAGCCTCTGATACATAACATATCCGCTCATCATTTAATTTTAATAGTGTTTGAGCTTCTGATATGCTTAGGCAAAATACTTTATCATCTGTATTCTCCCCTGGATATAAATTATATTCCGGATTTCTCTCAGCACGAACATGTGTCATTTCTACCATTTGATGCTCGCACTCGTCAAATGCCTTAAAAATAAAATTGCCATTCAACCATCTACGAAGCGAACTCTTTTCCCACCACGTTTCTTCCTCGGTTATATTATATTGAATGCCATCCACTGCTTTATCCGACATCAATAATAATCTGCCATCCTTTTTATCCAATATTCTCCACTCGATTGGATCATTTTCATAATTTCCTAATGTTACTTTATCTCCAATCTTTGGTTCCTTATCAAGCATGGAATTTCGATACATAAAATACAAACCCGGATTCTTTCTTCGAAAAATATTGCATATTCTAGGATCTTGAAGTTTATCATTTATCTCTTTCAATGATTTCTCCTTTATTTCTCCTTTGCTACTTTCTGTCAACGAAAGAATTTCATGATCCATATTTTGTATATCTTCTAATAAATCATTTATTTTTTTATTCAGAGATTTCTTTGTATACCCCTTCATATCTTGCTTAATCTGATCAATATGTTTCTGTGTTTTATCCAGTTGTGCCACAATCTCGGACAACTCTGATTGAATTTGTAGATATCTTTTCTTTCCAAAAATGCCAAGTTTTTCCTGTTCAAATTCCAAATTTGCTTTTCTTGACTCTAATTCTAACTTCAGTTTCAGATTTTTCTCCAGTTCTCCCTCCAATAACGGATATCTGTCCTCAAGTCTTTTTAACACATCAATATGATTCATTGTTAATTTTTTTTCTGACTCTATGGTTGTTTTTTTCTTTATATTACTCGCACAAGCCATAGATTTATTTATCTCTCCTACAATATAATCAACATCTGATTCATA
>CAKSGI010000650.1 GCA_934454005.1 uncultured Eubacteriales bacterium
GAATCAACTACTTATAAATATTTAAAATTACAAAAAATTGGATATAAAAAATATACAAAAACACATCCTAATGGAACAAAAATAGAATGCCTAATAGAAAAGTTGAAAAATTCTGAAAATATCCAAACAAATGAACAGCAAAAAGTAATAGATAATATCATTGATTACATGAAGAAGCCGGATTTCTTACATCCTATTAATTCTGAAAATATGGTTCGTTCGTATTCAATCATCGCACTTCAATGCATGCCTTTCTATAGTCTAATTTTTGAAGAATTTAATCAGTTAATTAAAAAGTATAAGGACATGAAATTATCTGTAAAAATATTTCTTGGTTATTGTGGTTTTTGTATTTGGTTTTTTCGTTATATGATTGTGATGTTTTTTGATTTTAATAACTTCATTTTCAGTAAAATGCTTAAAAATCGCTTAAATATTAGTGGAGAAAAGAATACGATATTATCCTTACTTTGTTTATTGGTAGTGACTTTTAATATACTTGCTTTCACTTATTATAGCTTCAATAAATATAATGTATTAGCATTGGCATATTTAGTGATATATATTATTACTTTTGGGGTTGTTACTTATATTAGTAATGCGTAAAAAAGATAATTATTATAAAAGAGCTAAAAAACCTTGTTTAAAATTAATAAAAATGCCAACCCTAGTGTGAATTGGCACTTTTATTAATTTAATGTCCTTAAATCTTCTATAATTCCATCGTCTATTTCTTCAAAAATAAACACATCATCTTTATCTCTATAGAAAGTAAATTCTTTTCCCATTTTCTTTAATGTACAAATACTTGTTTTAGCATAAGAATTTGTTATGAAATTTTTGCTGTCTGTGAATGGATTATCTGTTACTGAAGAAAAGTAGAATATAGCGTAATGTTTACGAGGATTTCTATTTTTGCTTTCTAATATTTCAAGAATACCTAGTTTTCTTTCTGCACATTTGATTTTGGAATTGTTAGGGCAATATTTAAATATTGCTCGTACTGGTCCATATACAACTTTAGACATAGCAGTTTTCTTTAATACAAAGATAATATGATATGCAAGAATGCTTATTTCTGCATTTCATTATTAGAATCCTTATTCATCAGTTTCACATATAATTCTGTTATATCTTTGATGTGCTCCAATTGTTCTTCTGATAAGTCAGAACAATTTTTAATGCGATAGAGCTGTTTAATTATTCTATCCATTTCAGACTGCAACGATTTAAATACTCTAGGATTTCCTTTTACCATAATATTTCTGTGTAACATGTTATTTGTAAGATATTGTTGTTTAGAACAACCGTAAATACGAACCTGTTCTTCAATTAATTCATTTTCTTCCGGAGAAACCCTGAAAGCAATAGTTATATTTCTCCATCTTCCTTTTTTATCTAATGTCTTAGCTGTCATTTCCTTGCTCCTTTCACCATTTCTTCATTTAGTTTATTAGCCATGTCTTCTTGAATAGTAGGGAATAAGTGAGCATATCTATAAGTAACATGAATACTTTCATGTCCTAATCTTTCTGCTATACCTACTGCGGAATATCCTAGGTGGATAAGAAGTGATACATGAGAGTGCCGTTACGGTATAATAACGACAAACGGAAAAAGCCTTTATTTTCAAGGGGTTCACGCGTTTGCCGTCATTTA
>CAKSGI010000651.1 GCA_934454005.1 uncultured Eubacteriales bacterium
TCACACTTAACACTTCTGAAACATACTTTTCCATACCAATTAATGTTTTTTGGTAGGCGTTATCACCCATATATACACCAGCAATATTGAAGGAAACTGTTTCTACATTTCCTTCTGCATCTGTTTTATATTTTTGTGTTGTGTTACGAATATGAAATAAACGAGCATCACTAGCATTAAGATATTTAGTCAGATTTTTAATATCTTCACCCTTTATGGTAATACCTTCTTCTTTTAGATTAAGAGTAAATAGGCCATCACCTCCGTTGGCAGGCTTCGTTAAATTATCATAATTCTTAATAGGATTGAAAGCTAACAACTCTTTTATCACATAATCCCATGCTTTTTTACCTTCTTCACTCAGTAAAGAACGTCCGTAATATTGGTTTGGTGCAAATGGTAGTTGTAATTGTTCGGCTGTCGCCTGTTTTACCAGTAGCCCCTGTGAATTAGCTAAATAGCCTTGTAGCCCTTGGTTGACTACTGATTGACTTTGTAGTTCTTCTGCTGCAGCTACATGAGTAATAGGGGTAGAAATAAATAAAATAGCAGCCGAAAGACCAATTGAAGCAAAGCTTGTCAATTTTTTCTTCATTTTTTGTTTCATCATATCTCTCTCCTTATATATTAATACAATCTGTTAAGTTATATGAACATTACTCTTATCAAATTTAGGAAATAAAATAAGTTTAATCAAAATAATATCCCCTAAAAAATGATATAAGAACAATGAACAAAACAAATATAAAATCTCCTAGCTTTCATTCAAATGAATTATATAAGTTTGGTTTAGAAAATCAAGCTAATCAAAAATATCAATGTCAATCTAGTGGAAAACTCTTCAGCTCTCTTTCTTTAAAAGTAATAGATTCTCAAAGTGAACTTTATCATTATTGATTTTACCTTATACTACTTCTAAATAATACATTAACCTGAATTATGATTATTAGCAAGTCTATGAAACAATCCCCAGTTTTATAGTATTATTTCATCTGAGTAAATTTAGAGTTATTTATAATAGAAAAATATAGTCAAACTTATATAAACTTCAATGACTAAGAAATTCTATAGTTTATTAAGCCATTTCTGAATAATAGCTTAACAGATTATATTAATATATATTTCATATACCATTCTAATGCATTTACATAATTTTTAAAAGGTACTATTTCACAACTAAGATTACGAAATAGTACCTTTTTTTATTTTGTTTAGAAATAGTAAACAATTAACTACTATTTTTCTATTATAACATAGTTTATAAATGGCTTGAATTCGTTAATTTTTGTTTCTTCGTGAAATCCGAATTTAGCGAAATAATGAGTAAAAATTCAAAAAAATAATTTGAGAATAAAATCTATAGTATTCTACGAAAGTATATATTTAATAATTTTATTTTTTTAATAAAATTAAATAAATTTATGAAATAAATTAATTATTATATTTATATAAATATTTATATTTATTAATTTAATAATAAAAAATATTGATTTATAAATAAAAATATTGATTTATAAATAAAAATATTGATTTATAAATAAAAATCCCATTAATATTAAAAATCATAAAAAATATGTTAAATACACATTTTTACTTATTATGACACTAAGTTAATGCTAATATAAATTCAAGAAAGGGGGGAATGAGGTTATATAC
>CAKSGI010000652.1 GCA_934454005.1 uncultured Eubacteriales bacterium
GTCCAGCAGAATCGGGCCGGCCTTGGATACGCCGCCTCCGATGACGATGACCTCCGGATCGAGAATGGCGGTCATGGAGGCAATGGCCTTACCCAGGTACGCGCCAAATTCATCTGCGACCTTCTTTGCAGGAGAATCCACAAGATAATCTGTAACAATTGTGTATACACCCATCTTTTTAGCTGCCTCAACCAGCTTTATCTGTTGGGCGGTTCCACCAAGAATCAATATTTTTTTCACTTTTCTCTCCTTTCGTTTTTACAAAACTTATTTTCAACTATTGTTTTTCCTCTATAAACAATCTGTTGAAATTCAGTCTTATACAATGCAATGATTAAAGCAATTACCATAACTTGTCCTAAATACATATGACTTACCATATGTTCAAATATTATTTGAACAAGCAATAGCGCATAAACAATATGGGCACGAATTAAATTAACCTTAAAACGCACATGCTTTCTAGCGAAAATCAACCTAATTATCCATACCACGTAAAATGATAATGCCGTGGCAATTGCTGCCCCCATTGCTCCATATTGTGGAATCAATGCTGAATTAAACACGACATTAACTGCTGCAGATGCCAATGTAGAAGTTGCCACCACTTTATTTTTTTTTACCGCACCAAATATGCCCGAAAAGAAGCTAGCTTGTCCACTAAAAGCCATTCCTAAGACTAAAAGTGATGAGTATTTCCAGCCTTCAAAAAAATCTTTCGCAAATAGAATTTTTGAAATGGGAATATTTATTAATATCAACCCCGCACACGCAAATGATAAAAAGCCTGAAAATAATTCATAGGTTTTCCCGTAGAATCCATCCGAATCTTCTGGATCAAATTCTTTTATTGCAGAAATTCCCCACGCTTGACAAAAAATGTTACATAACATTGCCATTATGCTTGGGACTTTATACGAAACAGCATATATACCATTTAACGCTGCTCCTTTCATAAACAGAACAAAATATCTATCAATGCTATTATTTATCCACCATCCAAGTTGGCTTATCGCCGTTGGAATGGAATATGTAATCATTTCTCTATGAAGTTCTTTTTCCTTTTTCAGATTATTTTCTGTCGTTTTAATTGATTTTCTTGCACAAACCACTGAAAATATGACTGCACATCCAGGCCCGACAGCCATTGACACAAGATATCCAATAATCCCGCACTTAAAGACAACCAATAGAAAAATATTTGATATTAATTTAGCAAATGTTGAAATCAAACTGGCTATCGCCATAATGCGTACTTCATCTATTCCTCTTAAAAATTGATACAGCATACTTTCGATAGCTTCACAGAAAAAGAGGAGTATAAGAAAGAAGTAGCAATAATTTGACCAATGTAGCAACCGAAATTTCCAGCATATTATAGTAAAGAATGCTAAGATTCCGCCTCCCGCAAAAATAACCTTTAATGCAAAACTAAAAACTTTATCTGGTTTGTAATTGTCATCTAAGCAAAATCTAAGTACCGCATTGCCTATATTTAAAGTGAAAACATATATCAATAGTGTTACGCTTGTCGTTACTATATCAGCAATACCATAGTCGGATGTTGTCAACACATTTGTATATAGTGGGACAAGAAAAAAGGCCAAAAATTTCGACCCAAAAGATGATAATGTTAATAGCAGCGTATTCTGTGC
>CAKSGI010000653.1 GCA_934454005.1 uncultured Eubacteriales bacterium
GTTTTGGCAGGGAATATGACTTTTGTTGGAACGAGACCGGAAGTTCCGAAATATGTTGAATGTTATACAGATGAAATGAAGGCAACGTTATTATTGTCGGCGGGAATTACATCCAGGGCAAGCATTGAATATAAGGATGAAGAAAAGTTACTTGAAAATGCTGAAAACGCAGATACCGTATATGTTCAGAAAGTATTACCGGAAAAGATGAAATACAATCTAAGAGAAATTGAACGGTACAGTTTCTGGCGGGATATCGAGACAATGATTCGTACAGTATTTGCGGTAATAAAATAAAGATAAGAGGAAATAAAATGTTAGTATCAGTATGTGTAGTTGCTTATAATGAGGAAAAAGTTATTGGTAATTTGCTTAATGATATAAAGAATCAGGATTATCCGCATGATAAGATAGAAGTGCTATTGATTGATAGTATGTCGAGTGATAGAACTAAACAGATCATGAATGAATTCAAAGAGAAAGAGGTAGAATTTCAAAATATTCAAGTTTTGTTGAATCCTAAGAAAAAACTTGCACCGGGATGGAATGTAGCACTTAAAAATTATAACGGAGATGTGATTATTAGGATTGATGCACACGCATCAATTCCTAAAGAATTTATTCGGAAAAATGTTGAAGTGCTTGAAAGTGGGGAATTTGTAAGTGGTGGAATACGTCCTAATATTATTGATGAAAATACTCCGTGGAAAGAAACGTTATTACTAGCAGAGCAGTCTATGTTTGGAAGTAGTATTGCACCGTATAGAAAAGGAAAAAAGAAAACTTATGTAAAATCATTATTCCATGGTGCTTATAGAAGAGAAGTTTTTGATAAGATTGGGTTATATAACGAACAATTAGGTAGGACTGAAGATAATGAGATTCATTATAGGATGAGAAAAGCAGGTTTTAGATTATGCTATACACCTGATATTATTTCATATCAACACACACGAAGCACTCTGAAGGGAATGCTTAAACAAAAATATGGGAATGGATATTGGGTTGCGCTTACTTTAAAAGCCTGTCCGGGATGTTTAGCTGTTTATCATTTCGTTCCATTGGCATTTGTAATTGCAATTATTATTACAACGGTTTTGGCTGTGGCACATATTCCGATATTCTCAATTATCATGTGGAGTTTATACTGGACGCTTGCCGTAATTATGGCAGCTATGTCAGTAAAAGGAGAGAAAAAATGTTGCCAGCAATTGTTACTTCCATTTTTATTTTTTGCTTTGCATGTAAGCTATGGAGTTGGAAGCTTTGTCGGAATTATCAAGTTACCATTTTGGAAATATAAAAATAAAGAGAAGATAAACTAATGGAAAATTTAAGTTCAGAAGAATTAAAAAAATTACAAAAAATCAATATTGAGATGGCAAAGTATTTTGTTGAGTTTTGTAAGGAACACAAACTGCTTTGTTATTTGTGTGGTGGAGGATGTATTGGAACGATACGACACAAAGGAATGATTCCATGGGATGATGATCTGGATTTCTTTATGCCTCGGAAAGATTATGAAAAAATGTGGCGGTTATGGAAAAAAGATAATAAGAACTCTCGGTATGTATTAGAAAAATCTGATGCAGAGCATGTGGATCATAATTTGTTTGTAACAATTAGAGATAGTGAAACAACCTTGGTTAAGCC
>CAKSGI010000654.1 GCA_934454005.1 uncultured Eubacteriales bacterium
TTTTTATATATTCCTCCATTGTACCATCAGCATGTCCACATAAAGAAGTATGAGTATGATAATTGAACTTTTGTAATTCTACGTCTTTACTAGGTTCATATTCTTTTTCATTACAATTTTCATCTAAAATAACTGAAGCATAAACCATCCTTTTACATTTGTCATTCATAAATGACATTTCATCACTTTGAGACCAAACTGTTAGTTCTTGTATTCTTCCTTCTTGTACTAACTGAGCAAATTTTTCAATTATTCTATTTTGTTTTGTAATTTCTTCTCTTGAAAGAGGATCATCTCCAACCCTCGCTACGTCAAGTTCTGTTATTGCAATTGGTAAACCTATTTCTCTTTCAACATCTTCAAAAGCTTTTTCTATATCTTGTGTTTTATCTCCAGTTGTTAAATGAGCCTCAAATCCAATTATATCTATTAAGCCTTTTTCATCTTTACCTAATTTACCTTCTTGTCGATATCTATTTTCTATACTTTGAATTTCTTTTACAATTTTTATAATTTTTTGCCTTTTTTCTGGATTTACCCAATTCATATCATTATATGTAAAAGTTGCTTCTGGCATTAGTTTTCTAGCCGTTAAAGCCATTTCGCATAAATCTTCTAAATTCAAATATTTTTGCCATCCTTTTTCTCTAGGATGATAACTATGTTCTTCTTCAAAAATTTCTCTTTGTTCAAGCATATCTGGATCATATATTAATTCCTTGAAAATATCAACATTTTCTATTCTATCTCCATAATTTTGAGCTAGATGTTCAACGTATCCCATTAAACTGTTTTTAACTTTTTCTTTTAAATATTGTTGTTGCTCTTTCTCATTTAATCCAGTGCTAGATACTTGTCTTTGCCATACGTATTCCGATATTTTTGGAAAATCAGCATAAAACATAAAAGTATTGACTTTTGATTGCATATTATGCTTTTCTGCAAAGCTTACCATTTTATCTAATCTTTCATCAGCGTATGTTTCTCCATCTTTACAAACATATAATGAATACTTCCCAGCATTATCCATCGTCATTCTATCATAAGTTGGAACATCTCCATTAAACATGTGTGAATAGAAATTTCTAACTTTCTCTGGAGTTAAATCTAAAATGCCTTCTTTTGCCTCAAAATCCATATTACTTGTCTGTTTCATTATTAATTCATTAATTTTATAATCTAAACCATTTTCAATTAATTTATGTTCCATTTGATTTGAATCAAACAAAGACATATCTACAATTGAAGCTAAATATAATTGTTTTATTTCATCAATTCTATCTTCTGGTATTTCATCAATAGAATCAACAACTTTGTCTATTATAAATCTATATTGTTCAGATCTACCTTTTTGTTTTGCCTCATAATATTCTGTTTGCATTTGTCTTAAACTTTTAATATATTCAGTTATTTGTGCATTTTGTTCTTCAATAGATATATCTTTATCTAATATTGATAATAAATCTACTATTTGAGAGTTTAATGTTATTCCCTTCTTACAATCTACACTATCTAACAACTTTTTTCCTTCACTCATATTTTTCCCCTTACTAATTTAATAGTTTTTTTCTTGTCCTTCGATTTTTCTTTCTTGCATATTTCTTTGGTATCTTTCCTTTGCTTTATCTTTTTTACTTCTAGGTACATTTACTG
>CAKSGI010000655.1 GCA_934454005.1 uncultured Eubacteriales bacterium
CCCTCACCCATTATCAGATGATGCTCTGCATAAGGATTCGCATAATTACGTATGATACAACTTTCAAACCAACTGACAGCATCAATGATTGGCTCCAGTTCGTAAAAAATAGCAAGAAATGAAAGATACGGCATCTGGTCATTGATCTTTTTATTTATAGAAGCCTTGTTTATACTTGAACCAAGTTTGATGCCATCGGGAGTACGTTCAAAAATCGTTGCAATTCGGCTTTTGGCTGAGATCTTACGTCTATAAAGGGACTCTTCAATGATCTTTTTGTCTTGTATTGCAATTGCGTATCTATACTCATACTCACTATCAGGACGGAAAAAAATCTCAAACGCTGTGGGTTCATGGCATGATGTATCATCAAAGCAGAAAGGATCCCATTCAACATTTATGTCTTTTTCTACGTTGTTTTTATAAAGAAGAATAGGTTTCATTACGAGTGTATTTACACATTTTAATGCCTTAAGAACATTTGATTTTCCGCCTGCATTTGGACCGTAAATAACCGAAACAGGGAGAAACTCTTTTTTATCGTTGCCGCTTCTCAGCAGAGAATCATTAAATCCTTGATTATTTACAGCCTGCATATCAAAAATAGTTTCATTTTTATAAGATTTGAAATTTTTAAATGAAAACTGGCATAGCATGGCCTTCACACTCCTTTGTATTTATTATAATATAAATATACCCAAAAGTCAAGATTTATATTCGTCTTTCAGGAAAAAATTATTAAAATGTCATATAAAATAGCAAAAGATAATATATAGTGAAATCTGCTATATAAAAAGGACAGATACATACACATTAAAACAACTCTGAACGCAGAGGCATTCCTGCTGCTTCGGATTATCTTTACGCCAAGCTTGGAAAACCCAATATCCCCACAGGACAAGTCGTTTCTGAAGTGCCGAGAGGATAAGGGCACTTGTAAATAACCTTACATATCTCGGACAACCGGTGCAGATGAGGACAACAATGGTTTCTTATAATAATCATAAGATCATTAAGAAGAATCCTTTGAATGGATTGTTGTCGGAAACAAGAAAAATTTATGTCCATGCCGCCATTTCGGCAAACGCAACTTCAGTTATTCAGGCTGGTTATTCCTTTGATAGAGAATGCAGGCATAAAAAAATGAGAGTCTTGAAGTGGTTGCTTCAAGGTTCTTTGTTATATATGTGCATGATCACGATAAGGTATATATGGATGATTTCCATATGTGATGATTATATTTTAACATAGAATTTATTGCTTTTGTCAGACAATTAGTCGAATTATTGTTAAAAAAGGAGAAAATGGAGTTATTTTCTTGAAATAGACTCTTGTTTAGTGTATAATAAATTAAACATAGTAAAGTTAGGATAATTGCATATTATCGCTTATTTAATTTTGCATATAAAAATTATTCAATAAAATTGAATGTTTATATATAGATGACAAATCATAATTAATTTAAGAAATAAAGGTTTTCACAAAAATGTTTTTAAACTTTGTATATAATATTAATGCTATAATTTTAGCTGTTTTTACAGTAATTCCAACACTTGTACAATGTTGCGATTTAGTATTACCTGATAAAAAGAATAATAAAAAAGTGATTAAAAATATAAGAATACTTTCTGTTCTTATAGTAATTTTTATG
>CAKSGI010000656.1 GCA_934454005.1 uncultured Eubacteriales bacterium
GTATGCAATGGCATATGGAGATATGCGCCATATGATAAAACATAAAAGTTTTGACTTTATTCTTATAATTTTTCTTATTATTTATTTCCCGTTTTGGGGAAATATGGCACGTTTTTTGCTATTAGGAACATATGTAGTAATTTTAGCGTTATTGTTTAATGATAATAAAAATAAATCCATTTATTTTTTGCTGTTTTATGTTGGATTTATTGTCGGATTCAGTTCGATTCGAAGGGCTACGAGCATTAATGCGTTAATGAATGTCAATATTAATTTTTGCCATGTGGACTTTGATGCGCATCAAATTCTGATGGCATTGATAAAATACACTGATGAACAAGGCATGGTTTTTGGGAAAAATATAATTTCCGCACTTGCATTTATAATACCTCGAAGTATTTGGAACGGTAAAATGCTTAATTCTGGAGGTATTGTTGCTAGTTATTATGGATCTTGGTTTACAAATGTAAGTTCTCCATTTTTTGGAGAATTGTATTTTTCACTTAAGTGGTTAGGGGTAGTAATTGGAACGATTGTACTGGCATTTGTTGCACTTAAAATTGACAGCTGGGATGAAAGCCTGAATTTAATGAAACGAGGTACATTTTGTATAGCTGTGGGTATGACTATATATATATGTAGAGGTTCATTGATTGCTTATATGGCTTTTACGTTAGGTTTGATTCTTGCTTTGTTTATTATAAGTAAGGTAGCAAAGGTGAAAAATATAGAGAAAGATGAGGGAAATATATGAGACCATATTTAGTGGATGTTCCTGTAAAAATTAATATATGGATTCGGCCAGAATGTCAAAGAAGACAGTTTGAGATTATAAAGCAGGCTAGGCCGAGTATTCTATTTGTTACATCAGATGGGGGAAGAAACGAAAAGGAATGGGAATTAATTAAGCAGAATCGAAAGATTTATGATGAAGAAATAGATTGGGAATGCAAAGTATATAAGTTGTATATGGACCATAATTTGGGGCTGTATGCCATGGGAAAGGAAAGAGAAAATCTTATATGGAACACGGTTGACCGCTGCATTATGCTTGAGGATGATATTTTACCATCGGTAAGTTTTTTTAGATATTGTGCTGAACTGCTTGAAAAATATAAAGATGATGAACGAATTGAATGCATTTGTGGAATGAATCATCTTGGAAAATGCGAAGAAGTAAAGTCAGATTACTTTTTTTCAAGACAAGGTTCAATTTGGGGAACGGCAGTTTGGAAAAGATCCATAGTAAATAGAGGTGATTTTTCATATATAGATGATCCATATGTTATGAGACTTTTAAATCAAAGAACAGCACATAACAAAATTGCGTGGAAAAGATTATGTGCATATGGAAAACAGGAAAAATATGAAGGTCATGTAGCTGGATCGGAATTTTGGTATGAATTTGATATGTATGCACAAAATAGATTGCAAATTATTCCTAAGGTGAATCTTGTAAGCAATATCGGGGCTACTGCAGACTCTGCTCATGCGGCTGACTTAAATGAAATTCCAAAATCTATGAAAAGAGTGTTTAATAATCCAACATACGAAATGGAATTCCCAATCAAGCATGCTCAGTATGTGATACCTGATGTGCATTATGAAATAGAGAGAAATAAAATAATGGCATATAATACGCCCTTACTC
>CAKSGI010000657.1 GCA_934454005.1 uncultured Eubacteriales bacterium
CAGGCTATAAAATTGTTGCGTTACAGCATCTTGATGAGTTTGTAAAAGAGGACTTAAAATTTGGAGATGTGACACCGTATGATGTTGGTCCTCAGGATTTTATTAATCTTTTATCACGAGCCGAGATTATATTAACAGATTCTTTCCATGGAACAATGTTCTCTATCTATTATCATAAACAGTTTTTTACATTTTCAAGATTTGCAGATGAAAAAAAAGAATCAACTAACTCAAGAATTTTATCAATTTTAGGTTTAATGAATTTATCAGAAAGAAAACTTACTGCGGAGGAAGATGTTGAAGAGTGTTTGAGTAAAACTATTGATTGGGATGATGTTCAAGATAGGTTGGACTCATTTAGGAATGCATCGTTAGAATGGTTAAAAAATTCTCTTCGTGAAGGAAAAGTGATTGAGTAAATGGAGGAATGAATGATTTCTGTTGCTAATAAAACAAAATGTTGTGGCTGTACAACATGTGCAAATGTATGTCCTAAGAAATGTATTATTATGAAACAAGATAATGAAGGATTTCAATATCCATATGTGGATACTGAAAAGTGCGCCAACTGCGGGTTATGTGATAAATTGTGTCCGATATTAAATAAAAAGAAAATTAAGGAAGAATTGAGTGCAGTTGCTGTTCAAAACAAAGAACAAAATACGCTATATCATAGTGCGGCAGGAGGTGCTTTTTCAGCTATCGCGACAATCACAATAGAAAATGGTGGTGTGGTGTATGGAGCTGCTTATGATGAAAATATGGTTGTACGGCATAAATCAGCCTGTACAATTGATGAGTTGAATAAATTTCGGAGTAGTAAGTACGTTCAAAGCGATTTGGGTAACGTATATGTAGATGTAGAAAAGAAGTTACAACGAGGAACGGAAGTCTGCTTTTCTGGAACACCTTGTCAAGTGGCGGGGCTTAAGAATTATTTAAAGGAAGAATACAGTTCATTGGTCACTGTTGACTTAGTTTGTAAAGGAGTTGGATCGCCAGAAGTGTTAAGGCAATATGTTGAACTGCAAGAAAAAAAATATAAAAGTACAGTTATTGGGATGAATTTTAAACGAAAAACGTATGGATATCATAGTTCTACGATGGCTGTGGACTTTGATAATGGAAAATCATATTCCTGTGGTGGAATAACAGATCCAATGATGAGAAGTTTTCGTGCGAATATTTGTCTTAGACCATCTTGTTCAGAATGTTCATTTAAGGGAAAACATCGAGTAAGTGATTTGACAATTTTTGATTGTTGGCATTATTCAAAATTAACAGGAAAAAAAGATGATGATAGAGGTCACACAGCAGTTTTGATTCACAGTGAGAAAGGTAAGCAACGAATTGAACAATGTGATGATTTATTAAAAGTGGATAAAATTAATCCTGATAAAGTTATAGAATTAGATGGGATTATGGTTGAACATTGTGTTACAAATCACAAAAAAAGAGATGCTTATATGAACATTCTTGAAAGAGAAGGATTGGAAAGGGCAATAGAAGAATGCATTCCAATAACAAGTATTGATCGTTACAAGGAAGCAAGTAAAAAGATTCTTTATAGAATTGGATTACTATCATTGGTTAAGTCAGTGGGGGTAAAAAGAAAATGAAAAAGGCATTAGTTGATGTTGCTGTGTTG
>CAKSGI010000658.1 GCA_934454005.1 uncultured Eubacteriales bacterium
GAACAGCAGTTACAGCTGTAGTAGTAGACGAAACTGAAAAAAGAAAAAAAGAAAAATTAGTATCTAAAGTAATAGCATAATAAATAACTATAGCGTATTATTGTCTATTTATATTACTTTTTTATTCGTAAATATATTAGTTTGTTTTTTGGATAATCAAGAAGATATTTCTATATGTAAAATATTGTGGGGAACGCGTTTTGATTTATATGATGAATTGAAAAAATTGTATACAGACCCTAAATATGATATAGATAAATTACAAAAAAAATTAATAGTATTAAATGCAGAAATTGAAAGTGGTAAATATTTTAGCGTAGCATTTTCTCTGTCAGCAGCAGCAATATCAATATGGTGTAAAGATGAAAAGTTAGAATCATGGTTAAAAACGCCAGAATGTATAATAACAGGATTAGGAATTTGTATATTAGGATGTATATGTGCAATTTTACAAATTGACATAGGGAGATATAATAGCATAAAAAAAGATGTTATTATGCTAGAATTGCAAAATAGGAAAAATAAATGCGAACGTCAATGAAAAAGTGAGCCACGTGATATTGAAATTTTAAGCATACCTGTAAAAAGATAACCTCAGCTACAGACAGTTTCGTTGTTAGGTGTACTGCTATCAAAAGTCAGACTAAAAAATCTAACTTTTGACGGTACCGTGTTTTGTGCGCAGTGAGTCATTATTGATTTTTCTGCTTAACTGTCAAAGGTAAAGTAATTTTCATAGGAGGAGGTTGTAATGCGTATGAGCCAGAAATGTCAAGGAATTAGATTTGAAAATTTGCCATATTTATTAAAAGATTTGAGGGAAAATGGCTGGATAATAGATGTTTTTTATTTTTACTATAAGCAAAGAAAATATATTGTTGTATTAAAGATTTATGAAAGAGGGGAATGTAGACCTAGTGAATATGCAAAGGTAAAATTGGAATTTATTAAATATGATAAAAATGAATCGATAAAGGGCTGGGCTGATTTTTATGAGGTGCATTTTAATTCTGTATTTGAATTTTGCCAATTTTTTGGTGTAGAAAGAGGGGAAGGTAATAGAAATTTATTTGTAGATTTTTCTGAAAAATTTGCTCAGGCGATACCAAGGAAGAAAAGCAATGTAAATAATGACAAAACACTTCGCAACATTCAAGCAAGCAGATGCGAAGCAGATGGTGCCAATGCTATTTATTGTTGTGGTGTAATGCGTAATGGATGCAAAAAGGATGGAAATCCTAAGTATAGAACACCAGGAAATGATAATAAAGCGAGAACATTAGTGTATAGTTTATATGAAAAAATATGTGCGGACAAGACGATAAGTTTTTGTTTCACAGAAGATTGTCAAAAGCAAAAAACGGAAATGGAAATTTTGATAAATTTTATCGAAAAACACCGCTAAATCCGTCTTTAGAGGAAAGAAGAGCGTTAAATTGTATTGAAAAATTGTTAATCATATGATATAATTTAACCATAAGATTTCACGAAGGACATTGTGGAACCATAAAAAGCCTTTGGGGAGTGATGACCCCCAGGGGCTTTTTGCATAGTTGATGAGACTATGCTCTGCTAGGTGTCACAATATGGAGGGCTTACCATCTGTAAATGGTAATATAAAATGTGCATTTAGTGGAAAATAAAAATG